>NZ_JALKFW010000005.1:16724-220168 GCF_023243055.1 Frankia sp. AgPm24
CCCCCGCCCACCCCCCCGGCGCGCTCGTCGCGGGGGCGCGGAGATGTGTATAAGAGCCCGGGCCGGGGCGGGGCCGGCGCCGGCGCCGGCGCCCGCGGCTCCTACGACCGGGCGCTCGTTCGGGTGGCCGCACAGGCCACGGTGATCGCCGTGGTGCACGATCAGGAGCTCCTGGATCATGTGCCCACCGCACCGCATGACCGTGGCGTCCACCTTGTGGTCACCCCGAGCCGTATCCTGCACTGCGAACCGGACGGCGTGACCGGGGAACATCCGGAGCCGTCCACAGGCTAAAGTTGGCAGTCGTCACTTCTGAGTGCCAACTCCGGGAGGAGTACGTGCCTACCTACCAGTACCGCTGCACCGACTGCGGCCGCGACCTCGAGGTTGTGCAGAGCTTCAGCGACGCGTCACTGACCGAGTGCCCGACCTGCGCCGGACGACTTCGGAAGGTGTTCGGTTCGGTGGGCGTGGTGTTCAAGGGCAGCGGTTTCTACAAGAACGACAGCCGTTCGAGTTCGTCCGGCGGGTCGGTCCAGCAACGCCCGAAGGACACCCCAGGCGAGTCGACCGGCGCCGGTTCCAGCTCCGGCGCGGGCGGCTCCAGCGGCAGCGACACGTCCTCGTCGTCCTCGTCGGACTCGTCGTCGTCCTCGTCGACCGGTGTGACAGCGGGCAGCGGAGCGGGCAGTTCGTCGCCCTCGACCTCGAGTACCGCGGCGGCCTGAACAGCCGCGACCCCGGTTCGTCACCGTGAAGGCGCCCCACCCCCGGCAGGGTGGGGCGCCTTCACGGCGTACGAGGACCTCACCGACCCCCCGGGGACGTCACCCCGCCCGCCGTGTTCGCCGTGCTCTGGGGCTTCGCCGTGCCCCGGGGCTTCGCCATACCTGGGCTTCGCCGTGTCCGGCGGCCGAACGCGGCTGATGGCCGCACCCGGCCAGTCGAGCCGCCCGCATCACCCGATCGGGCCAGAGCACACCGAACAGGCACGACTCGTGCCACAGGCGCCGCCGGCGCTCGACAGCCGCCGGACGCCCCCTGCCGCCGGGCCGACCGAGCAGCACTGATCATCACGGCACGTGGTACGCCCGGCCCGTCCGGGGTGTACCGCTTCCATTCCCCCGCGACCGGGAGAATGCACCAACCGACATGCTTCGTCCTGATCGCACGCTTTTTGCTGCATCGCCGAGATCGGCGCCACGATCGGACGTGCCGGCCCGCCGGCGTGGGATCAGACCATCCCACCCACGCCGCCGTCACCAGGCAAAACGCCTACTGTTTGCGCCGCCGATAGTGCTCCACGATCCAGGCGTCTACCTCTCGCTTGCGCCAAACCCGAGTGCCTTTGGCACCACTACCGGTCGGTGCGTTGATGACCTGCAAGGGCGCCGGAAACCGAGCGTCCTTGCGAGTCCAGTAGTCCACCGCCTGGCGGGTGATCTTGAGCTGGAACGCGATGTCCCCGATGCCGACCAACTGCTCACCGTCGTCCACGAGGAACATCGTAACCACTTTGCTCTTCCCCAAGAACCTCGCTAGGGTCTAATTTGCTGGTCAGCAAATTAAGGAGGAGGAAACCATGCACCCCACAGCACGGCGCGCAGACGAGGTCGGAGCCCTGATAGATCGCGACGAGGAGTACGACGAGGAGCCCGTCGGAGATCCTCCGATCACGGTCGCGCGGTACCGCGCGGCTATCCGCGCGGCCCTGTCCGCCAGGCCACCGGAACCCGGAATCGTGGCCACTGCCTGGTCCCAGCGCGAGGCGGACGCCTATCTGGCCGGTAGCCGGGCGGCCCTGCGCCTCGTCATCGAGGTGCTCGGCCATGCCCTCACCACGCCACCCCCCGCCCGCGAAGGGCACTGACCCACACGCCGAGCGGCTGACTGTTCCCGCGCCGATGCGCCCCGCGTGCCCTGCTGCGCCCGCGTGCCCTGCGTCCCATGGCCCTGCCCTGTCCCAGGGCCCTGCGCGGCTCCCATGGGCCCTGCGCGGCCCGCGCGCCTGCGCCGGAACGGCGGTGTGGTGCCGCTGCGGCGGTCAGCGCGACGCCGGCGATCACGACCGGGCCCACGCAACCAGGCTCACAGGTATGCCCATTGCGCCGGTGCCTCACCGCCGACAGGCTGGAACGAGGCTTGGCAGTAGTGGGTCGCGAGGCGCGGCAGACGGATACGAGGTTCTATCCGATCCGGCGACACCGCCATCGTGACAGTGCGTCCACCGCACCGAAGGGGAGAGGAGAAGAATGACAACACCGCGTGACGACTGGTCCGACGACGACCGCGGCGACGATCGCGACATCGGATGGGGAGACGAGTCATTGTCCGAAGGCGAGGACTCCGACATCATCCGGCTACGTGACGATGTGCCCCCGCACCACGTCGACCGCTGACCCTCGATCCCGCGTCAGCGCGACGCGGCGCGGCGCGGTCAGAGCGAAATAGCGACCGATGGCCTTCCCCGCCGGCCCGTCAACTGATTGCGCGTGCGGGCCGTGGCCAGGACTGAATCCGCTATCGGATTACGGTGGGTCCGGCGTCTACGGTCCACCGACCACGGGCCATCGGATCGAGCGGGGAGAAGGGGACCGTGGGGTCGGCCGGATTCATCGCCACATGAATTCGGTTGACCCCACGAATCAGCCGCGGTGGACCATTGCGAGCAGGCGGGCGAAGGCGGCTGGCGCCTCCAGATGGGCGGCGTGGCCACACCCTGGGATGACCCGAACGGGCAGTTCCAGTCGATCGTGGAGCACCGCGGCGGCGCGATGACGTACCGGCGGCGAGTCCGCGCCGACGGTGATGATGATGGGGATGGCCCGATCGGGCAGCGGTCCCGGTTCGAACTCGAGGAACATCGCCAGGTCCCGCTCGACGGCCCCCGGGTCGGACGGTGCGTCCGTCAGCTGCCAGGCGGGGCCGTACAGCGTCCGGGCGAGTGCGGGCACGCCGCCCGCGGCGTAGGCCGCGGCGACCGGCGCGAGCAGGCCCGGCAGCAGCGAGCCGACCGCCGGCTCGTGCAGCACCACGCCGGCCAACGGCACCCCGGCCGCGAGCAGCGCCAGGCCCAGCGTCGCACCTCCACTGACCCCGCCGTAGACGGCGCCGTCCACCCAGGGCCGCAGTGCCGCCAGTTCGGCAGGCAGACTGCCGCTGGACGGCCGGTCCGGCGCGCTGACCCGCCGTCCGACGAGTTCCCGACGCACCCGTCCCCAGATCGCCCCGGTCGTCGCCGTCCCGTGCACCAGGACAACGGGCGGTGCCGCGACCTCACCCACCGACCCCGGGCATCCCGCGGAACCGTCATGCGCAGCCCGGGCTACACCGCCCGCCGTCGCGTCCGGCGCCATCTCGCTCCTCCATCCCGATGTCGCCCCCTCCGACATCCTGGCGAGCCCCGCCGGCGCCGACCGATCAACTGGCCGGTTAACGCGGTCGCAATAACAGTCGGAGTGAACGTAACAACTTCCCGGTTGATGAGAAACGCATTGGTCCTTTACCGTTCTCATCATGTACACGGTCCTGTATACAGGTCAGTATGCAGTGCTGCGGGAAGGGTCGCCACGATCGTCGTCGGGCGCCCTCGGGCAGACCCGGCGTCGGCATCGGCGTCGGGCCGTCGCCGTCCGCAGGCGGTCGGCGCGTTCGGGTCGGCGATGGCGGATGCTCGGCGGTATGACTTCGACGTCCCCCACTGGTCCCCTGTCCACGGGCGCCACCGCAGCGGGGCCCATCGCTGCCCGGCCCGGGTCCGCGCGACCCGCCGCCGGCAACCTGCGCGACCATGCCTATGTCGCGTTGCGTAGTCAACTCATGTCCGGCGAGTTCTCCTTCCGGGACCGGCTTACCGAGGAGCGGCTCGCCGCGCTGCTCGGGGTGTCCCGTACGCCGGTGCGGGAGGCGCTGACCAGGCTGGCCAGCGACGGCCTGGTGGAGAAGCGGCCCGACGGCGGTTACTACCCGGCCGAGCCCGACCTCGGCGGCCTGCGGGATCTGTACGAGATCCGGGTCACCCTGGAGCTGCGGGGGCTGCTGCGGGCCGTGGAGACCGGCACGGCCCATGATCCGGCGTTGCTCGAACCGTTGCGCGATTCCTGGCGGGCGCTGCGGGAAAGCCCGCCGGTCCCCGACCCCGACTTCGTCGCGCTCGACGAGGATTTCCACCTCACGCTGAGCCGCGCCTCCGGCAATGCGGAACTGGCGAACCTCCTGGACTCGGTGAACGCCCGGATTCGGCCGGTGCGGATGCATGACTTCGTGACCGCGGACCGCGTCCACCTGACGATCAGTCAGCACCTCGAGATCGTCGACCGGGTGCTCGCCGGTGATCTCGAGGGCAGCGTCGTCGCGTTGCGCCAGCACGTCGGCGAATCGATGGACGTCGTCGAGAGGCGCGCGGCCCAGGCGATCACCCAGATGGTGCTGCGCCGCAGCCGCCCGTCCGGGCGGCCCTGACCTCGAACCGTCCCCGTCAGAAAGGGCCACCTTCGTCATGACCCTCGCTCCCTCGGCCGCGACCACCGCGACCACCGATGCCGATGCCGATGTCCTGGCCCAGCCGGGCCAGACGCGCCCGGCCGTCTCCGTCGGACCGGCGCTGCCGGAGCCCGGACGCCTCGCCGCGGCCGGGTCACTGCGGATCGGCCCGGTCGAGGCGGCGCCGTACGCCTGGCCCTATGACGGGTCGTTCAGCCCGGCGACCACCGCCGTGGTCAACATCGACTGGCAGGTCGACTTCTGCGGGCACGGTGGCTACGTGGACGCGATGGGCTACGACCTGGCCCTCACCCGTGCGGGCCTCGCGCCGACCGCCCGACTGCTGGCGTTGCTGCGGCCGCTGGGCTTCCTCATCGTGCACACCCGGGAGGGGCATCGCCCGGACCTGGCCGACTGCCCGCCGAACAAGCTGTGGCGCTCGAAGCGGATCGGCGCCGGCATCGGTGATCGTGGCCCCCGCGGGCGCATCCTCACCCGCGGCGAACCCGGCTGGGAGATCGTCCCGGAGGTGGCGCCGCTGCCCGGCGAGGTGGTGATCGACAAGCCCGGCAAGGGCTCGTTCCACGCGACCGACCTGGAGCTCGTCCTGCGCCGGCATGGCATCACCCACATCATCCTGACCGGCATCACGACGGACGTCTGCGTGCACACGACGATGCGCGACGCCAACGACCGCGGGTACGAGTGCCTGTTGCTGTCGGACTGCACCGGTGCCACCGACCCGGCCAACCACGCGGCGGCGCTGCACATGGTCACCATGCAGGGCGGCGTCTTCGGCGCGGTGGCGGACTCCACGGCGGTCGGTGCCGCCGTCGACGCCGCGACCCGCGCCGCGCAGCTGGCCGGCTGACCCGCACCGATCGATGACGACCGAGCTCATGACCGGCCCGCGTCCAGACGGCCTGGTACCGGTCCCCGACCTTCAGGCGACGGTCCTGCGGGACGGCTACCACCGCGGCACCCTGCGGGTCACCGAGGTGATCGCCGCGGTGTACGACCGGATCGAGACCCGCGGCGACGACGCGGTGTGGATCTCGATGGTGCCGCGGCCGCAGGCGATGGCCCGCGCCGCGGCGCTCGACGCGATGCGCGATGCCCTGTTCGGGCCAGCGGGCGGTGGGCGGGCAGGCGCCGACTCGCGGTTGCCTGCCCTGTTCGGACTACCGTTCGCGGTCAAGGACAACATCGACGTCGCCGGGCTGGCGACGACGGCCGGCTGCCCCGGGTTCGCCCGCGAGCCGACCAGTGACGCCCCCGCCGTGGCCGCGCTGCTCGCCGCCGGCGCGGTCTGCCTGGGAAAGACCAATCTCGACCAGTTCGCGACCGGCCTGTCCGGGGCCCGCTCTCCCTATGGCACGCCGGTGTCTCCGTTCGACCCGGAGATGATCGCGGGCGGTTCCAGCTCCGGCTCCGGTGTCGCGGTGGCCGCCGGACTGGTGACCTTCGCGGTGGGGACCGACACGGCGGGGTCGGGCCGGGTGCCGGCGGCACTGACCAACGTCGTCGGCATCAAGCCGTCCCGTGGGCTGGTCAGCACCCGCGGTCTGGTGCCGGCGTGTCGCTCGCTGGACTGTCCGAGTGTCTTCGCGCTCAGCGTGGCGGACGCTCGGCTGGCCCTGTCGGTCATGGCCGGCTACGACCCGGCTGATCCGTACTCCCGCAGGCTGCCCGGCGTCGCCGGGCCCGTGTGGCCGACCGTGTCGAGCTCCGGGCGGCGCCCGCGGGTGGCCATGGCCCGGCCGCGGGAACTGACCTTCTTCGGGGACGCGGGCGCCCGGGCCGTACACGAGCACGGCCTGTCGCTGCTGCGTGAGCTCGGTGTCGAACTCGTCCCGGTGGATCTCGAACCGTTTCTCGCCGCGGGCCGGCTGCTCTACGAGGGGCCGTGGCTGGCCGAACGGTTCGCGTCCGTGGGCGAGTTCGTGCTGGCCCGTCCGGACCAGGTGCACCCCACCGTCCGGGCCGTGATCGAGCCCGGCGCGGCGATCACCGGGGTCGAGGTCCATCGTGGCCTGACCAGGCTGCGCGTGTTGCGTCGGCAGGCGGATGCCCTCTGGCAGGACGTGGACGCGCTGGTACTGCCCACCGTGCCCACCAGCTACCCGGTCACCGCGGTGCTGGCCGACCCGATCGGGCTGAACAGCCGCCTGGGCCGGTACACGACCTTCGCGAACCTGCTCGACCTGGCCGCGGTCGCGGTCCCCGTCGGCTTTCATGGCGGGCTGCCGCACGGGGCGACCCTGCTGGCCCCCGCGGGCCAGGACGCGTTCCTCGCCGACCTCGCCGCCCGCCTGCACGCCAGCACCGGCCTGCCGACCGGCGCCACCGGTCATCCTCTGGCCGAAGCCACCGCGCCTGCCCCACCGACGCCGCCGGTCCCACCGACGCCGCTGGTCCCACCGACGCCGCTGGTCCCGGCGGGGCCGGGACGGGATGTCGTCGATCTGGCGGTGGTGGGGGCGCATCTGAGTGGTCTGCCGCTCAACGGGGAGCTGACCCGGCTGGGAGCTGTCCTCGTCCGACGTGATCGGACGCTGCCGCGCTACCGCCTGTACGCGCTGGCCGGCGGGCCGCCGCGACGTCCGGGGCTGCTGCGTACGACGCGGGGCGGATCGGCCATCGAGGTGGAGGTCTGGCGGTTGTCCACGCAGGCCGCCGGCCGCTTCCTGCTCGGCGTCGGCTCGCCGTTGGCGATCGGAACCGTCGAGCTCGTCGGCGGACCCACCCTCGGCTTTCTGTGCGAGTCCGCGGCGGTCGAGGGCGCCGAGGACATCACCGACCTCGGCGGCTGGCGGCCGTACCTCGCCACCGCGGGTCCATCCCCGTCCACCGTGGACGTACCGTAGGGGGGTATGGATCAGTGGGGGGAGGGCACGGCGGATGCACGGCTACACCGACTCCAAGGACGAGTACACCGCCCGACTACGACGCATCGAAGGCCAGGTCCGAGGCCTGCAACGGATGATCGCCGAGGACAAGTACTGCATCGACATCCTCACCCAGGTGTCGGCGGCGACCAGGGCGTTGCAGTCCGTCGCCCTCGGCCTGCTCGAGGACCATCTCGCGCACTGCGTGGCCCACGCGGCGGCCGAGGGCGGCCCGGTCGCCGACGAGAAGCTCCGCGAGGCCTCCGCCGCCATCGCCCGTCTGATCAGGTCCTGACCGGCCGCGGGCGCTGGCTCGTCCCGCGCGCCGGTGGTCCGGCGGGTCTGCCGCGTGGGGTGCTGCTCAGCGGGCGGCGTCGCCGCGGTCGCCCAGGGCTTCGACGAGGTTCGTCAGCGCGGGCAACGCCGTGACGATGGCCGCGCGGTCCTGCTCGCCGAGGCGGGCCAGCGCCGAGCCCAGCCGCCGCTCATGGGCCTGCTGCCAGCCGCCGAGTGCCTGCCTGCCAGCGGGGGTCAGCCGTAGCAGGGCCGCTCGCCGGTCCGCCGGGTCGCGCTCCCGGTGCAGGTAGCCGGCGTCGACAAGCTGCTGCACCAGGGTCGAGACGCTGTTCGGTGCCAGCCGCAGCAGCACCGCGAGCTCCCCGACCCGGGTGCCGTCCCGCTCGGCCACGCACTGCAGCAGTTCGACCTGGGCCATCGGCAACGACTCCCAGGTGTACTCGGTGCGGATGCTGGCCCGCAGCACGCGACGCAGCCGCGTCACCACCTCGGTGAGCTGACGCACGTCCGGGGACTCGCCGCGCTGGTCGCTCATCGGGTCCGTGGTGCGCCGGTCGTGGCGGGCCCGCCGGGCCGATGGCACCGCGGTGCTGTGCAGCGCATCCTGACATCCATTCCGTGGCTGGTCCCCTGGATCAGCGAGGCTACTCGGCCGTCGGCGGACGTGACCGCCCGCTCGGGCCATCGTCACGGCGGCCGCCCTGAACCGACCGGATCATCCGGTGTCGGTATCCTGCCCAGGGTGACCGATGTCGCGACGGTGGATTCCACGGCGCCCGCCACGCGCATCTGGCTGGATGAACGCTCCTGGGTCGATGTCACGCGTGGCTGGCTGCGCGATGCCGACACGTTGTACGACCAGATGCGCACCGGCCTGCCCTGGCGGCAGGGCACCATGTGGCGCTACGAACGCACTGTCACCGAACCCCGGTTGAGCACGTGGATTCCCCGCGGCGGGCCGGTGCCGTTCCCCGCGCTCACGGCGGCCTACCGGGCGCTGCGGCGCACCTACGGGGTCGAGTTCGACGGCTTCGGCCTGTCGCTGTACCGGGACGGCAACGACGCGGTCGCCCTGCACCGCGACCGGGAGATGCGCTGGCTCGATGACACGGTCATCGCCATCCTCACCCTCGGCGCACGTCGCCCGTTCCTGGTGAAGTCCCGTCATCTTCCCCCCGGCCGGCGGCTGCTCAACGACCCGCAGGACCCTGGCGGGCGGGATCTGGCGCCGGCCGGCGGCGACCTGATCGTGCTGGGTGGACGCGCGCAGGCGGACTGGCTGCACGGCGTGCCCCGGGTGCCGGGCCAGATCGGCGGGCGGATCTCGGTGCAGTGGCGGTGGACGTCACGGACCGGGCGTCCCGAGCAGGGCCCCGGCTACGGCGCCGCTCGTCACTTCAGCCGCTGACGTCCACCCGTCGCCGTGAGGTGCGCCGGCCGGCCAACCCGAGGGCCGTCGTGATCGGACCTGCTCCGCCGGATCGGCGCCGCGTCAGGAGCGCCACCACACCAGCCAGCCGCGGCCGCGGCCCGCTGGACACCGCGGGCACCTCCGGCCTCCCGGACGTCCCAGCTTCGCCGGCGGTCGCCTCCGAGCAGGCCGGTTGTCCCGCGTCCGCGACCTGCGCCGCGGCGCGGCGCGGCCCGGGCAGGGTGAGCAGGAGACCGGCGACCGCGGCCGATGTCACGGTCACTCCCGGCGCCGTCACTCCGGTCACCGCCGTCACCGCCGTCACCGCCGTCACCGCCGGCGCCGCGGTCGCTGCCAGCGCCAGTGCCGGTACGGGCCCCGGTACCGGTGCTGCCGCGGCCACGGCTGCCGCGGTGGCGCGGGCCGAGCTGGGGATCTTCGTCAGGATGACCGGCGTGGGCCGCTGCCCGGCGCGCTGGGTCGGCAGATCATCGAGGACGCTGCGGTCGATCGGCGCACGGTCCACCGAGGCGAGCTCGGTCTTCTGCGTCGGCTCGGCCAGGTCCGTCGCCGTGGGCTGGCGGGGCACCGTCGGCTCGAGCGGGGCAAGCTCGGCGAGTTCACCGAACAGCTCGCCGGCGGTGGGCCGATGCCGGGGATCCTTGCCCATCGCGGCGCCGACCAGCTCACGCAACGTAGCCGGCAGGACGGACAGATCCGGCTCGGCGTAGACCACTCGCTGCAACATCGCACGCCGCGGGCCGCCGCCGAACGGCGCCTGACCGGTCGCCGCGTACAACACGACGCCACCCCAGGTGAAAACATCCGATGCGACTGTGGCGGCCCGGCCCAGAAGCTGCTCAGGACTCAGGAAGGAAAGGTTTCCCATGCCCCGACCGGCCTGACCGGGACGATCCGCTGAAAACGTGTTCAGAACACGAGCGAGACCGAAATCGACCAGTCGCAGGCCACCTCGGGAAAGCACCAGGTTGGTGGGTTTCAGATCCGTGAACGCAAGGTCGTGGCGGTGCAGGGTGGCCAGCGCGGCGGCCAGCCCGAGGGCCAGCCGGACGGTGTCGGCGGTGGCCAGCGGCCCCTCGTCCTCGATGCTCGCGGCCAGGGTCGGCGCGTCCACGTACTCCACCACGACGTACGGCGTCTTCGCCATGATGTCCGCGCCCAGGACCGCGGCCAGGCAGAACGGGTTCAGCTGGCGCAGGCGTTCGATGTCGGCCGCCAGCCGCTGGCGGAACCAGGCATCCCGCGCGAGGTCCGTGGCGATCGTTTTGATCAGGACCGGACGACCATGGCTACGGCCGAGAAAGACCGTGCCGCTTCCGGTGTCCGAGATCCTACGGTCTATCTCGTACGGACCGAGGGTGGCCGGATCATTCACAGTGGATCCATAGGGAGCGCGCCTGGCCATTGCCATACGACGGAACCTCCTACGGCGGAAAAGGCGGCTGCACGGGGCACGGCTGCGGATCTGCCCGACAAATCCATGCTATCGGCGCTGACCGAAGCCGGACGGCGCAACCATTTGGTGCATGCTCCCCGCCGGCCGGCGATCCATCCCACCAGACCATCCGAAGTGGACGGTCAACAGTGACGTTCTGGGAGGTTCAGTCCGCGCCGTGTCGTCCGAGCTGACCGTCCGTAGACGGATCTGGGCGGACAGACACCACAGGCGGGAACCGTCACCGCTGTGACCGGCCGTTCAGGTGTGACGGATTCCACCCGCCGAACGGATGGTCACCGCGACCGGCTCACCCGAACGGACCAGCCAGCCCACCCCCCGCGCGGGGGCACCCGACTCGGCCGAGCCCATCGGGACGGCGCCCATCGGGACGGCGCCGGGTCAGCTGTTGGCGGAGCGGGCGAACGGCTGCAACCGGGCGACCAGCCCACGGACCTCGGCGCCGGCGGCCGCGAGCCGCTCCTCCTTGGTGGCGTCGCTGCTGGCCTCCAGCAGCACGTCGAGCGCGATCAGCCGCTCGGCGACCTCGGTCATCAGGTCGAAGTCCCGCACCCGCTGATGGGCGAGCTCCGACAGCCGCTCGTTCTTTTCGAACAGCTCGACGAAGACGCTGACCTTGGCGCGCAGCAACCACGGATCGAAGGGCTTCGCGATGTAGTCGACCGCACCCACGGCGTACCCGCGAAAGGCGTGATGCGGTTCCCGGTCGATCGCCGTCAGAAAGATGATCGGCGTATCCCTGGTCCGACCCCGCTGCTTGATCCGATGCGCCGTCTCGAAACCATCCATTCCGGGCATCTGAACATCAAGCAGGATCACCGCGAAGTCATCGACGAGCAGCCGCTTGAGCGCCTCCTCGCCGGACGAGGCGGTCACCAGATCCTGGTCCAGCGAGGCGAGAATCGCCTCCAGAGCCATGAGATTGTCGGCACGGTCATCGACCAGCAGGATCTTGCTGCGGGGTCGCTCCGTGGTCGGCCCGCCTTCGCCCTCGACGAAACCGCCGGTCCGCTCGGTCACCCGCCTGCCTCCTCCTTCGCGGTCGCCCTGCCGGCCGACACGGTCGCCCTGCCGGCCCGTACTGGACGCGGCCACCACACCAGCATCGCCCACACCACCATCGCCGACTGCCCGGGTGGACGATGCACCGCCCCACCGATACACGCCCGAATGGGCACCATACGCGATCTGATCAACACAGATGCGCGCGCATCACCCCGAGGAGGTGTTCCAGGTCAACCGGCTTGGTGATGTAGTCCGACGCACCGGCGGTAATGCTCTTCTCGCGATCTCCGGGCATCGCCTTCGCGGTCAGGACGAGGATCGGAAGATCCGCGAACGCCGACATGTCACGGATCATCGACGTCGTCTCGTTGCCGTCCATCCCGGGAAGCATGACGTCCATCAGAACGAGATGCACCGGCCCGGTGTCCTGTTGCAGGGTGCGGATCGCGTCATGGCCGTTGTCGGCGTAGAGGACCCGCATCCCGTACATCTCCAGGGCGCTTGTCAGCGCGAACACGTTGCGGACATCGTCGTCCACGACCAGCACCGTCGTGTCGATCAGCGGATCCGGTCCGTCGTGGGCGTCGACCGGGACCCGTCCGTCCACATCGGCGGGCTCGGTGAGGAACGGGATGCCCGTGTTCTCGGTCGCTCGCCAGCCGCCGCCCGGTTCCGCGGAACCGCCCGTGCCCGTGCCCGAACCCCGCCCCGTCCCGCCGAGGCCGACACCACCGGCGGAGCCCTTCATCACCCCACCAGCGCCCGATGAGGACCACACGGTGTGCGCGCCGCCCGAGCCGCCCGCGGCACCCGACCCGCCGGCCGCGCCACCCTGACCACCGGCGGCACCCGGGCCGGCCGGGCCGGGGGTGAGCCCGGTGCCGGCGGGAAGCTCCGGCACCGCCACAGCGGGGCGCTCGACCGTGGCCGGCGCCTCGCCGCCCCCGCCGGGCGAGGAGGCCGGCAGCAACTCGCCGATGGCACGGCCCGGCCCACTGTCGGCAGCTCCGACGATCATGAGGACATCGTCGGGCTCACCGGGTGTGACGCCGAACGCCGGCATCTGCGCCAACGGCGCCGACGGCAGGTACAGCGTGAACGTGCTGCCATGGCCGACGACGCTGGAGACCGCGATCGAACCGCCGAGCAGGCGGGCGATCTCCTTGGAGATGGACAGGCCGAGCCCGGTACCGCCGTAGCGACGTGAGGTGGTGCCGTCGGCCTGCTGGAACGCCTCGAAGATCATGCGGAGCTTCTCGGCGGCGATCCCGATCCCGGTGTCGCTGACGGCGAACGACAGGACGGTGCCCGCCGAGCGCAGGTGGCTGGCCAGGTGCGGGGTGTCGGGACGGACGAGGGTGACATCCAGACGCACCGTGCCGCTGTCGGTGAACTTCACCGAGTTCGACAGCAGGTTCTTGAGCACCTGCTGCAGACGCTGCTCGTCGGTGACGAACTCGTCCGGCACGTTGGCGGCCAGGCTGACCTCGAACGCCAGCCCCTTCTCGTCCGCGACCGGCCCGAAGACGGTGGCCACCGCGTCGCACAGCGCGCCGGTGCGCACCGTGGTGGCGTCCACGTCCATCTTGCCGGCCTCGACCTTCGACAGGTCGAGGATGTCGTTGATCAGGCCGAGCAGTTCCGAACCGGCGGAGTGGATCGTCTCGGCGAAGTCGATCTGCTTCTGGGAGAGGTTGCGGTCGGGGTTGTCGGCGAGCAGCTTGGCGAGGATCAGCAGGCTGTTGAGCGGGGTTCGCAGCTCGTGGCTCATGTTCGCCAGGAACTCGGTCTTGTACTGCGAGGACAGCGCGAGCTGCTCGGCCTTCTCCTCGAGGCCGATCCGGGCGAGCTCGATCTCGCGGTTCTTGTCCTCGAGCAGCGCCGCCTTCTCCTCCAGCTCGTTGTTGGTGCGCTGCAGCTCGACCGACTGCGAACGCAGTTCCTGGGTGAGCCGCTGGGACTGGGCGAGCAGCTCCTCGGTCCGCGCGTTCGCCATGATCGTGTTGAGCACGACGCCGATGGTGTCGACGAGCTGGTCGACCAGGATGAGATGCAGCTCGGAGAACGGTGTGAACGACGCCAGCTCGATCACACCGAGAACCTGGTTCTCGAACACCACCGGAACGACGACGAGGTCACACGGCGGCGCCTCGCCGAGCCCGCTGCGGATGTTGAGGTAGCCGGCGGGTACGTGCTCGACCCGAATCCGGTTGCGTTCGAGCGCCGCCTGGCCGATCAGACCCTCGCCGAACAGGAACGTGCCGTCCGAGCGGCGGCGCGGCACCGAACCGTAGCCGGCGACGTAGCGCAGCTTGTCGCCTTCGATGAAGTCCAGCAGGTAGACGGTGCCATGCTGGGCGCCGACCGCGGGCGCCATCTCGCTTATGATCATCTGGCAGACCGCGTAGAGGTCGCGCTGGCCCTGCATCTTGCCGCCGATGCGGGCCAGGTTCGACTTCAGCCAGTCCTGCTGCTCGTTGACCTCGGTGGTCTCCCGCAGCCGGGCGATCATCCGGTTGATGTTGTCCTTGAGCTCGGCGACCTCACCCTCGGCCTCCACCGTGATGGACCGGGTCAGGTCACCGCGGGTGACGGCGGTGGACACATCGCCGATGGCACGAAGCTGGATCGTCAGCGTCGTCGCCAGCTGGTTGACGTTGTCGGTGAGGTCCTTCCAGGTGCCGGCGACCCCGGCGACGGTGGCCTGGCCGCCGAGTTTGCCCTCGACACCGACCTCCCAGCCGACCCGGGTGATCTCCGCGGCGAACGAGGAGAGCTGGTCGACCATCGTGTTGACGGTGTCCTTGAGCTCGGCGATCTCACCCTGCGCCGACACGGTGATCTTCTGCGACAGGTCGCCGCGGGCCACCGCCGTCGTCACCAGGGCGATGTTGCGGACCTGGCTGGTCAGGTTCCCGGCCATCGAGTTCACCGACTCGGTGAGATCCCGCCACACCCCGGACACCCCACGCACGTGCGCCTGCCCGCCGAGCGCCCCCTCGGTGCCGACCTCGCGGGCCACCCGGGTCACCTCGTCCGCGAACGACGACAGCTGGTCGACCATCGTGTTCAGGGTGTCCTTGAGTTCGAGGATCTCGCCCTGCGCGGTGACGGTGATCTTCTGCGACAGGTCGCCGCGGGCCACCGCCGTGGCCACCAGGGCGATGTTGCGGACCTGGCTGGTCAGGTTGCCCGCCATCGAGTTCACCGACTCGGTCAGGTCGCGCCACACCCCGGACACCCCACGCACGTGCGCCTGCCCACCCAGGTTGCCCTCGGTGCCCACCTCCCAGGCCACCCGGGTCACCTCGTCCGCGAACGACGACAGCTGGTCGACCATCGTGTTCAGCGTGTGCGCGAGGCCGGCGACCTCACCGCGGGCGTCGACGGTGATCTGCCTGGTCAGGTCGCCGCGGGCCACCGCCGCCGCCACCTCGGCGATGCTGCGCACCTGGGTGGTCAGATTGCCGGCCATCACGTTGACCGAATCGGTGAGGTCCCGCCAGACCCCGGAGACCCCCTTGACCTGGGCCTGGCCGCCGAGCTTGCCCTCGGTGCCGACCTCCTTGGCCATCCGGGTGACCTCGTCGGCGAACGCCGAGAGCTGGTCGACCATCGTGTTGACGGTCGACTTGAGCTCGTGGATCTCACCCCGCGCGTCCACGGTGATCTTCTGGGACAGGTCGCCCTGGGCCACCGCCGTGGTCACCTGGGCGATGTTGCGGACCTGGCTGGTCAGGTTGCCCGCCATCGAGTTCACCGACTCGGTCAGGTCCGCCCAGACCCCGGAGACCCCCTTGACCTTCGCCTGCCCGCCCAGGTTGCCCTCGGTGCCCACCTCGCGGGCCACCCGGGTCACCTCGTCCGCGAACGACGACAGCTGGTCCACCATGGTGTTCACGGTGGTACCGATCCGCAGGAACTCGCCGCGCACCGGCTGGCCGGCGATCTCCAGCGCCATATGCTGGGACAGGTCGCCCTCGGCCACCGCGGCGATGACCCGGGCGACCTCGTGCGTCGGCCGGGCCAGGTCGTCGATGAGGGAGTTGACCGCCTGCGTCATGTCCGACCAGCCACCCGGGCTGCCCAGATCCTCCATCCGCAGGGTGAGCCGCCCGTCCCGGCGGATGACCTTGCTGACCCGGGCCAGTTCGCGCGCGTGGCGCTCCTGCAGCGCCGCCAGTTCGTCGAACCGTCGCAGCACCTCACCCGCCACACCACCCTGGGCCGCCCCCGGCACCGAGAGCCGGGTGGAGAAGTCGCCCTCGCCCAGCCTGGTCAGCCCGACCAGCAGATCGGCGATCAGATCGTCCGACGACGGCCGGGCCACCCCGACATCCCCACCAACCTGGGGTGCATGCGGGTCGTGTGGTGCATGGGGGACGATGGTCGCGGTAACGTCGCGGCCGGACGAGACAGCACCGGACGAGACAGCACCGGACGAGACAGCAGCGGCACCAACGAACAAGGCGTCGGCGCTCGACACGGCAGGATCGGCACTGGGGGCGGGCGCATCGGCGGGCACAGCAGAGTCGCGGCGGGCCGGGGACTGGTGGTCGTCAGTGGCACTCATCGGTCTCCTAGCTGAGCTCGGTCGGCACGATCGTCTCGGACGACAGGCCGGGCGGAGCTGCCCGGACCAGGGGGCGATCTCCATGGGACACCGACGTGGCGGACGTCGGTGGACAGGTGACACCAGCCGCCAGTATCCGCCTCACGACGGACAACGCAGGAGAGACTAAGCGACATGACTGGCGCAGGAGGCGGTCCGGCCACGTCGACGCATGCCATCACGCTGCCGCCCACGCCCGACTCCCCTCGGTCCGCGCGACGGTTCGTACTCGAAACCCTACGCGGACGTCTCGACGATGATCTGCTGGATTCCGCACTGCTGCTCGTGACGGAACTGGTCACCAACGTC
Source organism: Frankia sp. AgPm24 (assembly GCF_023243055.1). Taxonomy (NCBI): domain Bacteria; kingdom Bacillati; phylum Actinomycetota; class Actinomycetes; order Frankiales; family Frankiaceae; genus Frankia; species Frankia sp. AgPm24. Next base: position 33,206 of record NZ_JALKFW010000005.1, read on the forward strand.
GTGGTGCACGCGGGCACCGCCGCCACCGTCGACGTGCGCCCACAGGGCCCCGGCGTGCGCATCGGCGTCGCGGACCGCCATCCCGTGCGCATCGGGATGTCCCGGGTCAAGAAGGTCGAGGTGCCCCGGCCGCCGTCCGCGTTCGCCGAGGAGGCCGACTTCGGCATCGACGGGCTCCGCGAGGACGGTCGTGGCCTCGCCCTCGTGGACGCGTTGGCCACCAGCTGGGGCACCGAGCACGGCCGCGGCGGCAAGACCGTCTGGTTCCTGCTCACACCCCCCGACGTCCCCTCCGAGACCATCTCCGCCGAGACCATCTCCGCCGACCTGACGGACGAGGATGCCGGCCCCGGCCACACCGCCTACAGCGGCGGCACCGGCGGTGACGGCACCGAGGTGGCCGTCCTGGTGCCGGCGCAGGCCCGGCCGCCACGGCTGATCGCCCGCGACACCGCCCGCGCGCTCACCGCCGAAGGTGAGGTGAACGAACTGCTGGCGCAGCTCGTCGACGCGCTCGCGGTCAACGCCGGTGAGGTCCGCCGGCCCGGGCGCGACGGTGGACGGGTCGAGGTCGTGGCGACCCTCGGTGCCCTCGGCGAGGACATCGACGCCCTCGCCTTCCCGCTCGACCCCACCCAGGGCAGCCTCGGTGAACTGCTGCTGTGGCCGGAGTCGACGGCGGGCCTGACCCACGGTGACGTCGAACGGGTGCGGTTGGCCTCCCGCTGGATGGCCCTGGCCCTCGGCGGTGGCGACATGCGCCGAGCCGAGGAACGTCGCATCGGCATGCTGTCGTTTCTCGCCGAGGCGTCCGACCTGCTCGCCGGCAGCCTCGACATCGGCCACTCGATGGCGCTGCTGGCACGGCTGCCCGTCCCGCGCCTCGCCCAGTGGTGCACCGTCTACCTGCATCGGGAGAACGCCGATCCGACGCTGTGGCAGGCCACCCACGCCGAGGAGAGCATGGAGAGCGCGCTCGCCGACGCGGCCGCGGACCCGACCGGCCCGCTGATGGCCGCGGTGCGCGGCGCCAGCGGAGACCGGGCCCGTTCCCTGGCCGCGTTCGGCGGTCCGGCACTCGTCATGGTGCTGCGGGCCCGCCGTCGGGTACTCGGTGTGCTGGCCCTGGGCCGTCCCGAAGGCAACGCGTTCGCCGCCGACGAGATCGACCTGCTCGCCGACCTCGCCCGCCGGGCCGCGTTCGCCATCGACAACGCCCGGCTCTACAGCCGGCAGGTGGAACTCGCCGGCACCTTGCAGGCCGGCCTGCGTCCGCCCGAGCTGCCCGAGATCACCGGCCTCGACCTCGGCTCCGCCTACGGCGCCGCGCAGTCCGCCGGTCTCGACGTCGGCGGTGACTTCTTCGACCTGCTGTGGGGACCGCTCGGTTGGACGATCGCGATCGGTGACGTCTGCGGCAAGGGCGCCGAGGCCGCCACCGTCACCGGGGTGGCCCGCGCCGTGCTGCGGCTGCTCACCGGTCGCGGCACCGACCTCGGTGAGGTCCTGCTCGAACTGAACCGGACGCTGCGTGACGCCGCCGCGGCCCACCCGAACGGTCAGGGACGCTTCTGCACGCTGGCCGCGGCCTCCGTGCTCGGCCCCGTGCTGTCCGAACCGGACCCGTCCGCGAGCGGCGCCGGGGCGGCGGGCGTGCGGCTACGGCTCTTCCTCGCCGGACACCCGCAGCCGGTCGTGCTGCGCGCCGACGGGCAGGCCGTGCTCGTCGGCCGACCCGGGACACTGCTGGGCGTGCTCGACGACGACGAGGTGACCTTCCCCGCCATCGATGTCACGCTACGCCCCGGCGAGGCGTTGATCTTCTACACCGACGGTGTCATCGAGGCCCGGGCCGGCAACGAACTGCTCGGTGAGGACCGGTTGCTGGCCGCCGTCGGCGACTGCGCCGGACTGTCCGCGCAGGGCATCGCCGACCGGGTCCGCACCGCCGCCGAACGCTTCGCCGGTGGCAACCTGCGCGACGACGTCGCGATCCTCGTCGCCCGCGTGCCCGAGTAATCCCCCGGTGGCGATCCCCCGGTGCCCGACATCAGCCCAGGTCAGCAGGCCCGAACCGGGTTGGATGCCCGCCTGGCATCGGGTTAATCGGCGCGATCCGGATACCGACGCTTCAATCCGTCCCGGGCGGGTACACCAGACCTCGATGTCCTCGTTGTTCAGGCTTGGTGGTCGATGAGCGCGTCTTCGGTTCCGATGGACGTGGTGCGGCAGGCGACGACGCGATGCCCGCCCGCAACCCATATTCTCGCCGAACTGCCGTACCTTCCCTCGGCCGTTCCGCAGGCCCGGCATGTCCTGCGGGAGGGCATGCGGCTGGCCTCCATCCCGGAGGACGTCCGCAGCACCGCCGAGCTGCTCGTGAGCGAGCTGGTGACCAACGCCGTCAAGTACGGCGAGCCACCGCTGTGGCTGTTCATCGAGATGCGACCCGGTCTCATCCACGCCTCGGTGTCGGACACGTCCACCGTGCTGCCGCAGCGCCGCACCGCCGACGCCGACGCCGAGGGCGGCCGTGGCCTGCTCGTCCTCGACGCCCTGGCCGGCAGCTGGGGAACCGTGGCCGCGGAGTCCGGCAAGTACCTCTGGTTCGACCTGCCGGTGCCCCCGCTCACCCCCGACGCGAGCACCCCCGACCCGACGACCGCAGGCTCGACCACCTCAGGCTCGACCACCCCCGGCTCGACCGCGCGGGCCCAGGGCTCGTCCGACCGATCCGACCCGCCGGCCGCCCCGCGGGAGGGCACCACCCCGCCCCAGGGCGCCACCGACTCGCTGCCTGACCAGATGGTGCCGCCCACGACTACGCCGAGGTCGGCGCCCGCGCCGGGCGCCACCGACTATCCCCTCGGCGGCGCGCGCCCCGGTGGCACGCCGCCCGTCTCCGCCGCCGGGAGCCCGGCCGCCGCGGGCACGATCGCGGCACCCAGCCGACCACCCGCGTCCTTCTCGTCGTCCCACTCGACCCTGTTCACCATGGGTGGGCTGAGCGACCCGGCCCGGTCGCTGACCGCGCGGCCCCACCCCAGCTCCGATCCCCGCGGCTCCCGGATCCGCCCCGGTCGGGAGTCCCGGCTGGCCCGCGACGCCCAGGCGGGCCACGGCGGCCGGGACAACCACGACGTCCGGGACGACCGGGACAGCCTGGACAAGACGACCGAGGCCGATCCGACGATCGTCACCCGGCTGCTCTGAGGTCCGCCGCGGCGCCGGCCGAGCGCGCACGTCCGCCGGCGGGCCGCGCCCGACGCGGCGACCAGCCCACCTGACGATCATTCGCCCGACCTGACGATCACGGGCCCCGGTGGTCATCCGGCCGGCGCTCGAAGGACCATCGGTACGCGGCGCGCGGCAAACCGCGCCTTTGGCCTGCGGGTATACTTGCGCTCCAGGTTGGAAGTCGCGAGATCCGGTGGGATTTATAGCCAGCAGAAAGCCATGTCAGCGGAATTATAACTGTCGACCGATCACCTCAACAACGGCTGGATGTGCGGGTCGGTGCGGCCGACTCCCCCGACAAGGACTGTTACATGGCGCAGAACGACACCACCGACGTCTTCGAACCGTCCGTGGACAACGAGGCCACGCTCAAGCTCTGGCAGGATCGGCACTCCTTCGAGGTGGCCGACCTTCTGCCCGCGGACGACGACAAGCGGCGGCGTTATGTCGTGAGCATGTTCCCCTATCCTTCCGGGGACCTGCACATGGGCCACGCCGAGGTGTACAGCATCAGCGACGCGATCGCCCGGTTCGAGCGTCTGCGCGGCGGTGCCGTTGTCCATCCCATCGGCTGGGACTCGTTCGGCCTTCCCGCGGAGAACGCGGCGCTGCGCCGAAACCTGGATCCGGCCGAGTGGACGTACCAGAACATCGAGGTTCAGGCGGAGTCGTTCAAGCGGCTCGGCATTTCCTTCGACTGGCGCACCCGGCTGCACACCTCAGACCCCGAGTACTACCGCTGGAACCAGTGGATTTTCCTGCGGATGTTCGAGAAGGGCCTCGCCTATCGCAAGGCGGCCCCGGTGAACTGGTGCCCGACGGACAAGACCGTGCTCGCCAACGAGCAGGTCATCCAGGGTAAATGTGAGCGGTGCGGCACCGAGGTCATCAAGCGGAAACTCACCCAGTGGTTCTTCCGCATCTCCGACTACGCCCAGCGTCTGTTGGACGACATGACCCAGCTCGCCGGCAACTGGCCGGACGACGTCCTGGCGATGCAGCGGAACTGGATCGGCCGTTCGGTCGGCGCCCACATCGACTTCGCCGTCGACGGCCGTGCCGAGCCCGTCCGGGTCTTCAGCACACGTCCTGACACGTTGTACGGGGCGACGTTCTTCGTGGTGGCCGCGGATTCACCGCTGGCCGACGAGCTGTGCGCGCCGGAGCAGGCCGCCGCGCTCGCCGACTACCAGGCACGCACCCGCGCCACACCGGAGCTGGAGCGGCTGGCCACGGACCGGCCGATGACCGGTGTCTCCCTCGGCCGGACCGCCCGCAACCCGCTGACCGGTGACGCGGTGCCGATCTACGCGTCCGACTACGTGCTGGCCGAGTACGGCACCGGCGCCGTGATGGCGGTACCCGCGCATGACCAGCGTGACCTCAACTTCGCGCGGACGCTCGGGCTACCCGTGCGGGTCGTCGTCGCCACCGACGAGCCGGACCCGGCCACGACCGGCGTCGCGACCTCGGGCGATGGTCGGCTGGTGAACTCCGGTCCGCTGGACGGGCTGACCGTGCCGGCGGCGAAGGCCGCGGTCATCGCGGATCTCGAGGCCCGCGGCGCGGGCACCGCCGCGGTGACGTTCCGCGTGCGCGACTGGCTCATCTCCCGGCAGCGTTACTGGGGCACCCCCATTCCGATCATTCACTGCGAATCCTGCGGTGAGGTTCCGGTGCCCGATGACCAGCTGCCGGTCCGGCTGCCGACCACCGGCTATGAGCTGCGTTCCCAGGACGGCAGTTCGCCGTTGCAGTCCGCGACGCAGTGGCTGAAGGTCACCTGCCCCACCTGTGGCGCGCCGGCCACGCGGGACACCGACACGATGGACACGTTCGTCGACTCGTCCTGGTATTTTCTGCGTTTCCCGAACCCGACCTACACCGACGGCCCGTTCGACCCGGCCGGGGTCCGCGCCTGGCTGCCGGTGGACGAGTACGTCGGCGGCAAGGAACATGCCACCGGCCATCTCTTCTACGCCCGTTTCATGACCAAGGTGCTGCACGACCTGGGTTATCTGCCGTTCACCGAGCCGTTCACCCGCCTGACCAACCAGGGTCAGGTCATCATGAACGGCAAGGCGATGAGCAAGAGTCTGGGGAACCTGGTCAACCTGCAGGACCAGCTCGCCCAGTACGGGCCGGACGCGGTCCGGATCACCATGCTGTTCGCGAGCCCCCCCGAGGAGGACATCGACTGGGCCGATGTGTCCCCGGGCGGCTCCACCAAATGGCTCAACCGGGTGCTGCGGCTCGTGCACGACATAGGTAAGCCCACCACGGATGGTTCCGCCCCGGAAGGTCCCGCGGGCGGCGGGTCGGACACCGGTGATCCGGCGGTCCGCAAGCAGGTGCACGCGCTGATCGCCGCGGTGACGCAGGCGATGGAGGGCAAGCGGATCAATGTGGCGATCGCCCGGCTGATGGAGCTGACGACGGCGGTGAAGAAGGCCCACGACGCACGGGCGACCCCGGAGGCCGCCGTGCGCGAGGGAGCGTCCTCGCTCGTGCGGATGCTGTCCGTCGTCGCGCCGTTCACCGCCGAGGAGGCCTGGTCGCTGCTGGGGAACCAGCCGTCGGTCACCGACGCCGGCTGGCCCTCGTTCGATCCGACGCTGCTCGTCGAGGAGACCGTGACCTGTGTCATTCAGGTCAACGGAAAGGTCCGGGACCGGATCGAGGTGCCGACGGCGGTGACCGAGGACGAACTGCGTGACCTCGCCCTCGACGCGCCGAAGATCCGCGGGCTGCTGGCCGGCGCCGAGGTCCGCAAGATGATCATTCGGGTGCCGCGGGTCGTGAACCTGGTGCTCTGATCGCCGTGTCCCCGCCCGGGTCGTCCCCGCTCGTCTCGTCCGCCGGTGCGGGCGCGAGGACGACCCGGCGGGGTCGGGCATGCCCCAGGAACTCGGTGAGGGCGAACTCGTATCCGTAGGCGCCGGCCATCGGGAAGACGACGACGTCACCGGGACGCACCGAGTCGACCGTGATGTCGCGGGCCAACGTGTCCTCCGGGGTGCACAGCTCCCCGACCACGGTCACCGCACGCGGCGCCGACGGCACCGGCGCCGCCGCGGTGCCGCCGCGGCGCACCACGGCGAAGTTGTGCACGATCTCCCAGGAGATCGGCAGCGCGAAGTGGTGGATGCCACCGCGCAGCACGACGAAGTCGGTGCCGTAGGAGTGCTTCACATCGATCACCTCGGCGGTGTACCAGCCGCAGTCGGCGACGAGCAGCCGGCCCGGCTCGAAGATCACACGCACGTCGGCGGGGATCCTCAGGCGGCCCAGCCCCTCCCCGAACCGGGCCAGGGCGAAGGGGCGTTCGCCCCGGCGATCGGGCTCGAACGGCACCCCGAAGCCACCCCCCACGTCGACCACACGCAGCTCCATCCGGGCGGTCCGGGCCGTGCGGATGGCGAAGTCGAGGCACCAGCGGACATAGTCCAGGTGGGCCAGCGCATCGAGGTTCGCGGCCACCGCGTGGACGTGGAAGCCGGCCACGTCCAGATGGGGCAGGCGCCCCGCCAGTTCGAGCACGGCGGGCACCTCCGGTTCCGGGATGCCGAACGCGCTCGGCCGTCCGCCCATCCGCAGTGACCCGGTGAGGCGCACCTGCCGGGGATTGACCCGCAGCGCCACGGTGACCCGCCGGCCGAGGCGGGCCGCGAGGTCCTCCAGCCGGCGCAGCTCGCCCGCGCTCTCCACGTTGATCACGGCGTCCACGTGCTGGGCCGCATCCGGTAGCTCGGCCAGCGCGGTCAGCAGGGCGGCCGACTTGGCCGGGCCCGAACTGACCAGTCGCCACCGGCTGGAGGCCACCCCGGGTCGCCTCGATCCCACCCGGTCGACGGCCGCACGCTCAGCGGCCGCACGGTCGAAGGCCGCCAGGGCGTGGCGCACCTCGCTGGTCGACGAGACCTCGAAACCGTGGATTCCCAGGCCCGGCTGACCCGACGTGGCCGGTTCGGCCCGCCGCGGGCCGGCCAGCAGGGCGTCGAGAACCGGCGGGAATCCGTTCGCCTTGATCGCGTAGCAGATCTCGGCCCAGTCCGGCAGGCACTCCCGCAGGGCCGCGGCCTTACCGGCCGCGACCGCCGGGTCATACAGATAGGCACTGCTGGCGGCCGTGCCGGCCCGGCCCTGGCGCACCGCGTCCAGCACCGTGCTGGGCAGGCTGTGCGCCGCCAGGGCGGGCAGTCCGGCGGCCGACGGCGGCAGTTCCATCCGTGCGCTCCTCTCCGCGGCTCGGGACCGTGTCCGGTGGGCTTCGCGTCGCACGACAACCGATGGGTCCCGGGTCTGGGCCGCAGCCTGCCCCCTGCGGACCATCCATCGGGGCGATACGCTGAAATAGCGCGCGAACGAACATCGCTTCCCGCCAATCCGCACGGATTGGTCACCACGGGCACCCGGAGTGGTCCCACCGGATCACCGCATCCGCGCATCACCACTGTCAGATTGCGGCCGCAACTGGATCACACGCCCAACACCGACGGATTCGGTGTGTCCGCCCCCGGTGACCACCCACACGCATGAGACTGACCGCACACTTCCCGGCCGGCGGCGTGCTCCATCACCTCGTGGAGCGTTCGCGCGACGATGCGGGGTATGCAGGCGGACTATGGGCTGATCGCCGCCCGGCGGTGGCCGCGCCAGGCACGACCGAACCTGCCGTTGCCGGCGCGCGTCACACCATTCTCCGATAAGTTAGGTTAGGCTTCCCTCAAACAGGTCCGCTCAAAAGGGAGTCGCCCCCTTGACGATTTCCGCTCACAGCGGCACAAATGCCGGTTCTTCCGTTCCGGCGGTCGATGCGGCCGCGATCCTTACGCGCCAGCGCAGCCGAGAGTCCGCTGCTCGCACCTATGCACGCACCCTCCCGATCGTCCCGGTCCGGGCGGAAGGCGCGATCATCCATGGCGCGGACGGGCGGCGCTATCTGGACTGCCTGTCCGGCGCCGGCACGCTGGCGCTGGGTCACAACCATCCGGATGTCATCCAGGCGATCAGCGAGACGCTCGCCAGCGGCGCCCCCCTGCACACCCTGGACCTGGCCACCCCGGAGAAGGACGCCTTCGTCGAGGAGCTGCGGGCCAGCCTGCCGGCGGGCCTTGGTCCGGACGCGAAGCTGCACTTCTGCGGCCCGAGCGGCTCCGACGCGGTGGAAGCGGCGATCAAGCTCGCCCAGACCGCGACCGGCAACCAGACCCTGCTGGCCTTCACCGGCGGCTACCACGGCATGACCGCGGGAGCGCTCGCGGTCACGGGCAACGTCGCGGTGAAGAATCCGCTGCCCGCGTCGGGGTCGGTGGTCCGCCTGCCGTTCCCGCACCCCTACCGCTGCCCGTTCGGGGTGGGCGAGGCCAGTGATCGCAACGCCGGTCCGGGCGGTGCCCAGCTGTCCATCAGCTACATCGAACGACTGCTGGATGACCCGCTCGGGGGGGTCACCAGTCCGGCCGCCCTGGTCGTCGAACCCGTCCAGGGCGAAGGGGGGGTGGTGCCGGCACCGGACGAGTGGCTCACGGCGGTCCGCGAGATCACCCGGCGGCGCGGCATCCCGATGATCGTCGACGAGGTGCAGACCGGAGTGGCCCGAACGGGCCGGTTCTGGGCTGTCGAACACAGCGGGATCACCCCCGACATCCTGGTGATGTCCAAGGCGATCGGCGGCGGGCAGCCCCTCGCGGTGATCGCCTATCGGGCGGAGCTGGATGTCTGGCTGCCCGGGGCGCACACCGGCACCTTCCGCGGTAACCAGCTCGCCATGGCCGCGGGGCGCGCCACCCTGCGTCGGGTCCGGCTCGACGGGCTGGACGACCACAGCGCACGCCTCGGTGCGCGGATGCTGGCCGGGCTCGCCGAGATCGCCCATGGGCGCCCGCAGATCGGCCATGTGCGCGGCCGCGGGCTCATGCTCGGCGCCGAGATCGTCGACCCGAGCGGCGAACCGGACAGCGCCGGCGCGTATCCGGCCGACCCTCGGCTGGCCGCCCTGATCCGGGCGGAGAGCCTGCACCGGGGCCTGATCATCGAGCTCGGCGGCCGGCACTCGGCGGTGATCCGCCTGCTACCACCCCTGATCATCACCGAGGCGCAGATCGAACGGGCCCTGGCCATGCTGGCCGACGCGGTCGACGCCGCGGTGCGCCGACTCGGCTCGACGCCGGCCACACCGGCCGCCCCCGGCCCGCCCGGTCTGCCCGGCCTGCCCGGCCCGGGCCCGGGGCGGCGCCTGCACGCCGGCTGCGGATCACGGGAGAGACCGGACACCGGCCGCGAGGCCACATGAGTAGTCCAGCCGAGCCCCCGCTGGTACTCGCCGAACTCGTCGCTCTGTGTCTGGCCGCGCTGGACGACGGGCAACGCCGACGAGGCGGCCCACTGCCCGCCGGTGGGCCCGCGCGGGTGCGGGCCCACATCCTCGCGGCGCTGGGCGCCTCCCCCGAGGGGACCAGCGACCCGACGGAGCCGACGGAGCCGTCCGGGCTGTTGACCGCGGACGGGATCGGCGCCGCGGCGGCGCTGACCGACCTGGTCACCGCGCTTGCCGCGGGCAGCGTGGCACCGGCTGATCCCTGGTGCGCCGCCCATCTGCACTGCCCACCGCTGCCGGTGGCGGTGGCCGCGGACCTCGCGGTCAGCGCGCTCAATCCCTCCCTGGACTCCTGGGATCAGGCGCCGGCGGCGACGACGGTGGAGACCGAGGTCGTCGCCGCCCTCGCGACGCTGGTCGGCTTCGATCCCCGGCGGGCCACCGGCACGATCACCACCGGCGGCAGCGAGTCCAACCTGCTGGGCCTGCTGCTGGCCCGGGACGCGGCCCTGGGCCGCGCGGCGCACCACGACCGACGTGCGCCGCGGGTGTTCCGCTCGAGTGCCGCGCACCTGTCGGTGGACCGGGCCGCCGCCGTGCTCGGCCTGCCCGACCCGGGGGTCGTCGAGATTCCCACCGACGAGCACGACCGGATGCGGGTCGACCTGTTGCGTCAGGCGCTGGCCGAGCACGAGGGACCGGCCGTGGTGGTCGCCACGGCCGGCACCACCGACGCCGGCGCGATCGACCCCCTGCCCCAGATCGCGGCGGCGCTCGCGGAGCACCGCCGTAGGCCCTGGGCCACCGGCGGGCCGGCGGCGGCGCATCGCCCGGACGTGCCCCCCGTCGATCCCACCACCCGCGGCTGGCTGCACGTCGACGCGGCCTACGGCGGCGGGGCGTTGTTCTCCACGCGTCTGGCCGGGCTGCTGGCCGGCCTCACCGAGGCCGACTCGGTCGCGCTGGACCTGCACAAGTGGGGGTGGCAGCCGGCGCCGGCCGGGGTGTTCCTCACCCCCCGTCCGGACGGCTGGCCCAGCCTGCGGGCCGCCCACGCGGACTACCTGCGGGCGGACGACGACGAGGCGGCGGGCTACCCGAGCCTGCTCGACCGTTCACTGCGCACCACCCGGCGACCCGACAGCTTCCCGATCGCCGTGACCCTGCGTGCGCTCGGCCGTCACGGTCTGGGCAGCCGGGTGGACGCCTGCCACGAGCTCGCGCTGCACGCGCAGCGGCAGGTGGCCGCCGATCCGCGGTTGGAACTCGCCTTCCCCGTCACACTGAGCACCGTCGTCTTTCGCTACCGCCCGACCGGCCCGGGCGATCCGGACGAGGTGAACGCGCGGATCCGGCGCCGGCTGCTCCATGACGGTCGGGCCGTCATCGGCCGCACCCGGACCGGGCCGCGACGATCGGTCCAGCTCAAGCTCACCCTGCTCAACCCGGCTGCCACCCAGGCGGATGTGACGGCGCTGCTGCGCCTGATCGCCACCACCGGTGATCTGCTGGCCCAACCGGGCCAGGCCACGGACGAGGAGCCGCCCCCCAGGGGAACCGCGCCGTGAGCCACCAGGCCGGAGCGGACGCGGGCACGGGTGCGGATGGCGCGCTCGGTGGGCAGCCGAGCGCGGCTGTCGTCGCCGCCGACATCACCGCTGAGACCCTGCTGCGCTGCTGGCTGCGGGAAAGCGATCTCCTGCCAGCGGCCAGAATCGACTCGGACACCGTCTGGGTGCCGCTGCTGGCCTCGGGGCTGCGCGTGCGCCTTCGACTGACCTATCGCTCACCGACCGGCTGGCACCGCTTCGACCAGCCCGAACTGGTCGGTGCGGACGGCACCTGCGCCGGACCGATCAGCGCCGGCCTGCTCGCGGCGCTGATCGTCGAGGAGATCACCGGCGGGCGGGGCCCGTCGACGGCGAGCCTGACCGCCCTGCAACGCATCACCGAGGCGACCGCCCGGATCGCCGGCCATCTCCAGGCCCGCCGCGCCTCCCCGCACCCGGCGTCGGCCCTGCCGGTCCGCCAGGCGCCCTTTCTGGTCGCGGAGCAGGCCTCACTCACCGGACATCCGTTCCACCCTGCGGCGCAGAGCCGCCACGGCGCCTCCGACGAGGCGATCGCCCGCTACTCCCCCGAACGGGGGGGCTCGTTCGCCCTGCACTGGTTCGCCGCGCACCCCACCGTTCTGGCCATGTCCGGTGCCGCCCCCCACACGGACCTGATCCGACTGCTCACCGACCTGTACGACGGCGGCCCACCGCCGGCTGGGTTCGTGCCGATCCCGGCGCACCCCTGGCAGGCCCGGGAGCTGCTTTCCGACCCGGCCGGGCCGGTCGCTGCGCTGCTCGCGGACGGCCGGCTGGTCGACCTCGGCGTCGCCGGTGCCGCCTGGCACGCCACCACCTCGGTGCGGTCGGTCTGGCGGCCGGACCGCGCGGTGATGCTGAAACTGTCGTTGGGCCTGCGCATCACCAACTCCCGGCGGGTCCTGCTCCGTGACGAGCTGCGCCTGGCCGAGACGATCACCCGGCTGGTCGATGCCGGGCTCGGCGCCGCCCTCGCCGCCCGGCATCCCGCCTTCCACCTGATCGGGGAGCCGCACTGGGTCGCCGTCGACGCACCGGGCCTGGAGACGGCCCTGCGGATCAATCCGTTCGGGCCCGCCGATCGGGCGGTGTGCCTGTCCGCCCTGCTCGCCATCCGGCCCGATCAGGCGGTGGACGGCCTCGGCCGGGCCCGCGCCGCGATGCTTCCCGCGCTGCTGATCGCCCGCCACACCCGCCACGGCGAGTCGCTCGGGAGCCTCGCCGAGGCGTGGTTCGACCGGTACCTGGCCGTCCTGGTGACCCCCGTGCTGGACCTCTACCTGCACCACGGGGTCGGGATCGAGGCACATCTGCAGAACACCCTGGTCAGCCTGGACGACGATGGCTGGCCGGTGGCCGGCTGGTACCGCGACAGCCAGGGCTACTACATCGGCGAGTCGGCCGTCGAGGCCACGCGCCGTCTGCTCCCGGGCTTCGCCACCGGGCTCGACGTGGTGTTCCCGGACGCGCTGATCATCGATCGGATCATCTACTACCTGTTCGTGAACAACGTGTTCGCGGTCGTCGGCGCGCTGGGAGCGGCCGGTGTCGCCGACGAACACCGCCTCCTTGGCCGGGTCCGCGTGCTGCTCACGCGGCTGGACCGCACCGCCCGCACGGGCCAGGCTGACCACCGCCCGCCGCGAGCTCGTCGCCGGCTGCTGTCGACTCTGCTCGGCGCCACCATGTTGCCCAGCAAGGGCAATCTGCGGACCCTGGTCGACGGACGTGACGAACTGATCGGGCCGGTGGCCACCCAGTCGGTCTACGTGCAGATTCCGAATCCGCTGTTGGAGGGCACCCCGTGAGATCCCCCGTTGCGACCACCGACGGTGACCGGAGCGTGCCGGCCAGCGAGCCGGCCGGGTCCGGTCCGTCCCGGCCGCAGGACACCGTCTACGACGTCGTCGGGATCGGGCTCGGTCCGTTCAACCTGTCGCTGGCCGCGCTCGCCGACGGCCTGCCCGCCGTGCGGTCCGTTTTTGTCGACCAGGCGCCGGCCTTCAGCTGGCATCCGGGGCTGCTGCTGGACGGCACCACGTTGCAGGTGCCGTTCCTGGCCGATCTGGTCACACTCATCGATCCGACCAGCCGGTGGTCGTTCCTGTCCTATCTGCGGGCCCACGACCGGCTGTTTCGCTTCTACTTCTACGAGCGCTTCCACATTCCGCGGCGGGAGTACGACGCCTACTGCCGCTGGGTCGCCCGCGGTCTGCCCTCGACGCACTTCGGTGTCCGGGCCGAGGCCGTCCACTGGGACGCCACCGCCGGCCTGTTCCGGGTCGCGCTGCGCCGCAGCGGTTCCCCCCAGGATGGGGACGCGTCTCCCGAACCGACCAGGGCCTGGTCCGCTCGAGTGATCCACGCCCGGAATCTGGTCCTCGGCATCGGCACCGAACCGGCCGTTCCGGCCGCCTTCACCGGTGTCTCCCCCGATCGGGCCTTCCACAGCGCGCACTACCGGCAGCGCCGGGCGGAACTGGCCGACCGGCCCCGGATCACCGTGGTCGGATCGGGCCAGTCGGGGGCGGAGATCGTCGCCGACCTGCTGCGTGGCCCCGCGCCGGCGGGCCGCCATCTGACCTGGGTGACCCGCACCCCCGCCTTCGCCCCGATGGAGTACTCCAAGCTCGGACTCGAACAGTTCACCCCCGACCACGTGCGCTACTTCCATGGTCTGGCCCAGCACCGCAAGGACGCCCTCGTGCCGGCGCAGTGGCAGCTGCACAGGGCGATCGACACGGACACGATCGCGCAGATCTACGACCTGCTCTACGAGCGCACCATCGACGGCGGCGAGCCTGGGGCCACACTGCTGCCGGGTGTCACGGTCGAGACGGCGAGCCAGTGCCACGAGCGCGACGAGATCACCCTCGCCTGCCGCCATCGGGAGCAGGACGTCCCCTTCGCGCTGGCCGCGGACGCCGTCGTGCTGGCCACCGGGTACGCCGCCCGTCGCCCCAGCCTGCTGGGTCCGATCGCGGGCCTGCTCGAGCTCGATGCCAGCGGGCGGTTCGTGGTCGACGACCGCTATCGCGTGGCGACCACCTCCGAGGTCACCGGACGCATCTACGTCCAGAACGCCGAGCTGCACACCCATGGGGTCGGCGCCCCCGATCTGGGTCTCGGTGCGTGGCGATCCGCCGTGATCCTCGACGACCTGACCGGTGGGCGCGCCCACCGGCTCCCGTCGCCCAACGCGTTCACCACCTTCGGCGCCCCGCCGCCCACGCCACCGCCAGCGGCCACCAACACCGACACCGACTCTGCCACCGACACCGACTCTGCCACCGACTCTGCCACCGACACCGACTCTGCCACCGACACCGCGGCCAGCATCCGGGCCGCCGACGTCCCAGGTGCCACCCGGCCCGATCCGGGGATCCTCGATCGGGTACGACCGTGACGGGCCCGGTCGAGCGCCCGCGGACGTCCGCGGGCGAGACCGCCGCGCGCTGGCGGCAGGCCGGTCGGGCCCTGCTGGTCCGACTTCTCGCCGAGCTGGCCTACGAGGAGCTGATCACCCCCCTGGCCGAACCGGAGATCGGGCCGGCGGCCGGCCGGTCGGGCCGGGTGACGAGCCCCCCGGACATCCGACCGGCGGATGCCGCGATCGGGCGGGGTCCGGTGCATGCCTACCGGGTGCCGACCGCCCACGCCGACTACCGCTTCCAGGCCCGGCGCGGGACGTTCGGTTCCTGGTGGATCGAACCCGCCAGCGTGGCGCGGACTCCCACCGCCGGCGCGGACCAGGCCGCGGACGATCCGGTGATGTTCCTGCGGGAGGCGCAGTCCCTGCTCGGCTGGTCCGATCCCGTCCTCGCCGATGTCATCCGGGACCTGCTCGCGACCCAGGCCGCCGATGCGCGGCTGCTGGCCGGCGCACGGCCCGCGGCGCGGCTCGCGGACCTGTCCCTCACCGACCTCGAGGGATGTCAGAGCGGCCACCCCTGCCTGGTCGCGAACAAGGGGCGCATCGGCTTCGCCGCGGCGGTGGAGCGCTACAGCCCCGAAAGCCATCGTCCCTTCCGGCTGGTGTGGGTCGCCGCCCATCCGGACCTGGCTGTCTGGTCCGAACTCTCCGGTCAGCCGAGCCAGGTCGGGTTCCTGGCACAGGAACTCGACGAGTCGGTCCGGCTGCGGTTCGCCGAGGTGCTCAGGGCGACCCTGGCCGAGCCGGCGTCCTCGGGCGGCACGCGGCCCGCCGCCATCGCTGATCCGGCCGGGCCGGTGTACGTGTGGCTTCCGGTGCATCCCTGGCAGTGGGAGAACGTGGTCGTCACGCTGTTCGCGGCGGAACTGGCCACGGGACGCCTGGTCCGTCTGGGCGAGGCGCCGGACCGCTATGTCCCGATGCAGGCGGTGCGCACCCTGGCCAACGTCGACCGGCCGAGGCGGCGCAACGTCAAACTCGCCCTGATGATCCGCAACACACTGGTCTGGCGTGGGATGTCGGCCGCCGACGCCCTCGCCGGGCCGCCGGTGTCCCGCTGGCTGCTCGCGCTGTGCGCCGCCGACCCGTTCCTGCGTGAGGTCAGCGGTCTCCAGCCGCTGCCCGAGGTCGCCGGGGCCGCCGTCAGCCACAGCGCCTACGAGGCCCTGCCCGCGGCACCGTATCGCCTGCACGAACTGCTCGGGGTGATCTGGCGGGAGCCGGTGGACGCCTACCTGGCCGAGGGGGAGCGGGCCCGCAGCCTCGCGGCGCTGCTCATGATCGGCTCGGACGGGAGATCGCTGCTCGCCGAACTCGTGGCCCGATCGGGCCAGGAGCCCCGGGTCTGGCTACGGGCGCTGTTCACCGCGCTGCTCCCCGGTCTGCTGCACTTCCTGTACCGGTACGGCGTCGCGTTCACCCCACATGGCGAGAACGTGCTGTGTGTCTTCGACGCCGAGCAGATCCCCCGGCGCATCGCGATCAAGGATTTCGGGGCGGACGTCGAACTGGTCGACGGCCACTTCCCCGAGCGTGGGCCGCTGCCGGCGGCGGTGGACGAGCACTGCCGTCGCTGGCCCGGCCGCGAGCTCGCACATGCGGTGCTCTCCGCCGTCTTCGCCGGGCACTTCCGCTACTTCTCGGTCCTCGTCGCCGATCATCTCGAGGTCGACGAGGAGGAGTTCTGGGGGCTGGTCCGCGCGACGATGGACGACTACCACGCCCGTTTCCCCGAGCTCGCCGCCCGCTTCGGCGAGGTCGACCTGCTCATCCCCCGATTCGACCGGGTCTGTCTGAACCGAGAGCAGTTCGCCGGTGCCGGGTTCCACGACCGACCCGCACGTGACGGCGGGTTCGACCTGATGCGGGGTACCGTCGCCAATCCGGTGGCCAGTGTGCCCGGCCGCCCCATCCCACCGGCGCCGCCCAGACGGACGGGACGAACGGAGAGCACATGACGTCGTTGCCGGCGCCGATTCCACCCGCCCGGTCGGGGCAGGAGCTCACCGCCCCGGCCGCCGCACCCGCCGAGGCGACCGACCGTCGAGGAACCCAGACGCTGCACGAACTGATGCACGGTGACGACCCGATCGACGAGGTGGTCGTGGCCACCGTCGACCTGCAGGGCCGGCTGGTCGGCAGCGCGGTGTCCCCGGAGCACTTCGCCGACGAGGTGCTCCCCCAGGGGCTCGGGGCCTGCACCTACCTGCACGCCGTCGACGTCGACATGCGGACCGACGACGGCTTTCCGCACACCCCCTGGCACGGTGGTTTCGGGGACCTGCGGCTGCGTCCCGATCTGACGAGTCTTCGCCGGGCACCGTGGCGCCGCTCGTGCGGGGTGGTCCTCGCGGACGCCTACTGGCCCGACGGGACGGTGGTGGACGTCTCTCCCCGGGCCATCCTTCGCCGTCAGCTCGACGCGCTGCGCGAGGCGGGTCAGCAGGCCCTGGTCGGCACCGAACTGGAGTTTCTGGCCTTCCGCGAGTCCTACGACCGCGCGGCCCGACGTTCGTGGGCCGGACTCACCCCGGCCAGCCGCTACAACATCGACTACGCCCTGTTCGGCACGGAGGGGCTGGACGATCTGACCCGGCGCATCCGGGTGGCGATGCGCGAGGCCGGCATCGCGGTGGAATCGGCCCGGGGGGAGGTCCATCCGGGCCAGTACGAGATCGTGTTCCGGTACGCCGAGGCGCTGGCGGCCTGCGACATCCACGCCCTGTACAAGATCACCGCGAAGCGGATCGCCGCGGCAGGCGGGCAGGCGTTGACCTTCATGGCGAAGTACGACCAGGGCGAGGGCAACTCCTGCCACATCCACCTGTCCCTGCGCGACGCCACCAGTGCGGAACCCGTCTTCGCGGCCGCCCCCGACCAGCACGACGCACCCGGCGCCGGCGCCGGGACCGGGACCGGGACCGGGACCGGGACCGGGCGTCCTCCTCACCGACCAGGGCGGCCCGCCCGCACGGACACCGTCGGCATGTCGCCCCTGATGTGCTCCTTCGTGGCGGGGCAGCTGGCCTGCCTGGCCGACTTCACACTGCTGTTCGCACCGAACGTCAACTCCTACAAGCGGCTCGCTCCCGGGGCGTTCGCCCCGACCGGGATCAGCTGGGGCCGGGACAACCGGACCTGCGCGGTGCGGGTGGTCGGTGCCGGGGCAGGCCTGCGCATCGAGCACCGGGTGCCCGGTGGGGACGCGAACCCGTACCTGGCCGTCGCCGGCATCCTCGCCGCCGGCCTGTACGGAGTTCGCCAGGGGCTGGAACTGGAGCCCGGACGGGTCGGTAACGCGTTCACGATGCCCGGCCTGCCTCCGCTGCCGACGACGCTGCGCGCCGCCGTCGACCGGTGGCGCTCCAGCCCCGTCGCCCGGGCGGCCTTCGGCGAACGGGTCGTCGCCCACCTGGCCCATGCGGCCGAGGTCGAGCTGACCGGCCACGAGCGGACCGTCACCGACTGGGAGCGCCAGCGCGGCTTCGAGCGCAGCTGACCCGCCGGCTCCGGGCGTGGCCCGAACGGACGGCTCCGAGCACCACCCAAGCGGACAAGCGAACGGGCGGGCCAGGACTGACGGGCGGGTCAGGGCTGGCGGGCCAGGACTGACGGGCGGGTCAGGGCTGGTGGGTCAGGGCTGGTGGGTCAGGGCTGGTGGGTCAGGCGGGCTGGCCGGTCAGGGCTGGTGGGCTGGGTCTGACGAGCGGACGGGGGCGTCGGCGTCGGCGGTGGCGCTGTCGCGGGGCGCCGGCGGCGGAGCCCCCGGCTGGGGGACGTCCTCGACGTGCTCATGTAGTCCGAACCGGCGGTGCAGCGCCCGCAACGGGCCGGGCGCCCACCAGTTCGCGCCGCCGGCGACCCGCATGAACGCCGGGACCAGCACCCCCCGGATGAGGGTGGCGTCAAGCACGATGGCCAGCGCCGTGCCGACCCCGAACATCTGGATGAAGCGCACCGAGGAGGTGGCGAACGCGACGAAGGTGACCGCGAGCAGGGCGGCGGCGGTGCTGACGATCCGGCCGACCCTGGCGAGGCCGGTGGCGACCGACTCGACGTTGCTCGCCCCGGTGTCACGCACCTCCTTGATCCGCGACAGCAGGAACACCTCGTAGTCCATCGACAGGCCGAAGGCGATACAGAACAGCAGCACGGGCATGGAGGTGTCGAGCGGGCCCGGGGTGAAGTCGAGCAGGCCGGACAGATGACCGTCACTGAAGATCCAGACCGCGGCGCCGAACACCGCGCAGGTGCACAGTCCGTTGAGCAGAATCGCCTTCACCGGCAGCAGCACGCTGCCGGTGAACAGGAACAGCAGGACGAACGTCGCCAGCGCGATGAGCCCGAGCGCCAGCGGCAGCCGATCACCGATCGCAGACCGGCCATCGACGAGGACGGCGGGCGCACCCCCCACCAGGACGGTGCTGCCGCCGGGCGCGGGCAGCGCACGCGTCGCATGGACCAGCGCCCGGGCCTGGGTGGACGCGTAGTCCACCGCGGGGACCACCTGCAACAGGTCGTCACCCGCGGCGCGGAAACGCACACTGGTCGCGTTGGGGGGTGCGGTCTGCCTCCCACGGACGACGGTGCCGAGGGCGTAGTCCACCCGGGCGACGTCAGGCAGCCGGGACAGGGTGTTCGCATAGGCCGACAGCGCGGCGGGATCGAGCGCGCCGCGCCCGTCCTGCTGGACGACCACCTCCATCGATCCGGACAGGTCAGCGGGGAAGCGTTCGCGCAGCGCGTCGCCGACCGTGCGGCTGGCGGCGGCTCCCGGCCGCAGCACCCGGTCGTCCGGTGTGCCGAACTGGACGTGCAGGAACGGGGCGGCGAGCACGAGCAGGATCACGATCACCGGTAGTCCGGTCAGGACCGGGTGGGCCATGACGGTCGAGGCCACCCGCCGCCAGAACGCCGACTCCGCGGCCTCGGGTGCGGCCTCGGGCGCCTTCTGCCGGCGCCGACGGACCAGTCCGATCAGGCCACCCACGTGCCAGGCGTTCACCCGCTCACCCAGCACCATGAGCAGCGCGGGCAGCACGACCACCGCGGCGAGCACCGCCACCACCGTGACCGAGATGCCGGCATAGGCCATGGAGCGCAGGAAGAACGGCGGGAACAACAACATCACGACCAGGCTCACGACCACCGTGGCGCCGCTGAAGAAGATGGTTCGACCGGCGGAGCGCACGGTGATCGAGACCGCGGACGCACGGTCATGGCCCGCGGCCAGTTCCTCGCGGAATCGGCTGACCATCAACAGCGAGTAGTCGATGCCGAGGCCGAGGCCGAGCGCGGAGGTCAGGTTCACCGCGAAGATCGAGACATCGGTGGCGCTACCGATGACCGCGAGGATCGCGAGGCCACCCACCATCCCGAGCAGACCCACGGCCAGCGGCAGCAGCGCCGCGACCACCCCGGCGAACGCCACGACCAGCAGGACCAGGGTGATCGGGATGGCGATCGACTCGGCCACCGCGAGATCGCTGGAGACCTGATCGCCGATGTCGTTGTTGATCGCGGCCGCGCCCCCGGGCTCGACGGTCACCTCGGGGGGGTCGAACGCCCGGGAGGCATACCGCTTCACCACGTCCGACGCGTCATCGTCGTCGGCGACGCTGGCCACCACCAGGGCCGAACGGCGGTCCTGCGAGCGCAGCGCGCTGCCCGCGCCGGACCAGTAGGACACGACGTCGCGGGCGCCGGGCTGGGCGGCCAGGTCCGCGGCGACCGCCCGACCGGCGGCGACCACCCGAGGGTCGTCGACCTCGCCCACCCGGGCGGTGACGAGCAGCAGCACGTTCGCCCGTCCGTGGAAGTGCTCGTCGAGGACGTCGACGGCACGGCTGGAATCCGAACGGGGGTCGTCGAACCCGCCGGTCCGCAGCTTGCCGAACGCGGTGCTGCCCAGCAGCGCCCCGAGAACCACCAGGACCGCCGTGCCGGCGAGGACCAGCCGCGTCCGTCGCGTGGTCAACGCCACCAGGATCGCGAACACGGTGTCCTCCCTCGATCGGGCTCTCAGGGAGAGACACTGTTCGCGACCGGTGCGCCACGTCAAGGTCGTTTGTGCGCACAATGACCGGTCCGTCCCCCTGTCAGTGCCTGACTCAGGAGATCGGACCGGTCACGTCGAGCAGGGTCAGGCGGAGGCCCGCAACTGGCGGCCGAGGGTGTCCAGGGCCTGTCGGCGAGAGCTCTTGATCTCGGGAAGCCGGGCCTGGTAGGCCGGCGCGGTCGCGAGTGGCTGGTAGAACCCCAGGCGCGGCACGAAGTCCGCGTCGTCGTAACCCGACGGACGGTGCAGGGAGTAGGTACGACCCGGAAACAACAGGTCGTAGTTGTCGGCGATCTGCCAGATCGCCACATGCGGGTCGACCCGACGCCGCTGGAAGTAGGCCTCAAGAACATCGATTGTGAAACTGATCTCATGGAACTGCTTTACCAGTGCGTGGTAATGCTGGCCGACCTGGTACTTGATCGGCAGTTCGATCTGCAGGCTGTCGGAGTAGTCCAACAGATCCAGGGCCAGTACCTTCAGGGATGTTTCGACCCCATAGCCGCGCGAGAAGGCCAGCGAGGCGAAGACATCCGCGTCGATGACGAACTCGCCGATCAGTGGCTGGAGCGTGCGGGTGATCGACGGCACGTAGCGGGCGAGCTGTTTCGACAGCAACGACCGCAGCATCTCGGTCGTGCGCCCGCCGGGCTGGCCGTCACCGGTCACCCTTCGCGAACTACCGTTCACGAACAGCGGGGCATTGCCGGCGGTCGTGGCCGCGGCGAGAACCCCCACCGTCGCGGGATCGTAACTTTCCAGGTCGGCGTCGTGAAAGATCAGCCGGTTTCCGAAGGCGAGATAGGCGAGGCTGCGCATCGCCCCGGCCTTTCCGCCGGTCGTCGTGTCCTCGCGGCCGGCATGCCGCTGCAGCACCGAGTTTCCCCGCACGACCCAGCTCGCGCCGGCTTCGGTCGCGATGCGCATCAGATCATGCTCATCGCCGTCGGAGGTGGGATCGACGACCACGCCGATCTCGTCCAGGACCCGGCGTTCCTGCATCCAGTGCTGCCGATCCCGCGCGATGATATCGCCGAGTGTTCGGGCGGCCTCCGGGCCACGGGCAGGGATCAGCAGGCTCAGGGTGATGCCCTTGGCAAGCTTGTCCGCCTCGATCGCGTCGAGGTCGAGGCCGGTGGGTTCGAGCGTTCGCACGGACGCCCCTCTCTCGTGACCTTTGTGGGGGTACGGATCGCCCGGCAGCGGAGCGGGTGGGGTGGGGATCCGTCGGTGGACAGCGGGGTGAATCACACAGCCTGGCGGAATTTCCGGTCGTGCCGCCGACCGTGGATTAGCCACCTCCGTCCGCTACGGTCCGACCATCACCTGGATTCCGGTGACCTGGCCGTTTCCAGTACCTCCCGTACGCCGGGTTCGCCGCATCGACTTCACGGTCTCCCGGGTACGACCGCTCCGACACATGACACGTGCCGGAGCGTCAAAGTATCGGCGTTGCGACCGAATCCGTCACTCCCCCCGTTTACCGGCTGGTATCCGCCGCTGCCGTCCCGGCAGGTGGCGATCACGCCGCGCCGTCCGCGAGCGGCGGATTCGGCGAAATCAGCACCATTCGCATCCGAACGGACACTCAGAGTCGGGACCATCTGGGTGGGTGGGAGAGAAGTACCCGCACATCGACCCGGCGATGCCAGGCCGGCATCGCCGGGATGAGCCCGCCCGGACCTGCCCCGCCCCGGTCGCACCCCCGCCCAGGAAGCGCACCGGCCACGGCGCGACCCGAAGCGGGGGGAACGAGCGGAGCACCACACGAAAGGAGATTATGTGATCTTCATCACATCATGGGTGGGTGCGCGTGCCCACCCGGACGTGCCGGCTCAGGGGTGCGCGACGAAGTTGAAGTGCCGCCCCGTCTCGAACGTGTCCCGGAACTTCGGCAGGGTGTAGGGGCCCTCGCCGTCGAGGTCGAAGATCCGAAGGCCGAGATCACCGTCGATCAGCAGATACATGTCGTCCGCCGACGTCCCGTAGTCGCGGGCCCCGGCGCCGAACTCGAACACCAGGTGCGGGCGGCTGTTCGCGATCAGCTTGGTGGCGCCACGGAAGACGCCGTATTCGGCGCCCTCGACATCCACCTTGATCAGTGTCGGATGGTAGTCCACCGGCAGCACGTCGTCGAGGACCTCGACGGTGACCTCGATCTGCTCGACATCCTCGGTGTCCGGCACCCGGTCACGCAGCCCGCTGTAGGCCGGCCGGCTGCGCACATAGGTGAAGGGCAGCACGCCCGGCGCGTCGGACAGCGCGGCCTGACGCACGTCGACGGTGGGAAAGTCGGCCCGCAGGGTGGCGGCCATGTGCGGCAGCGGCTCGTAGGCGACATGGGTTCCGTGCGGCGCGTGCCGCAGGATCGTCCGCAGCACATCGCCACGGTGCGCACCCACATCAATACAGTTCGACGTCTCGGTGAGTACGAACGACATCAGCAACGCCAGATGTCGATCATCGTTTCGGTTACGCCGCGCAGTCGGCACAACATTGTCTCGAACCAGCTTCAGCGCCGGCCCGAGCCCCAGATCCACCGCCTTACGGCGGAGTGCGGCAAGCTGTTTCTCCATTCGCGGATCCATTGGCCCCGCCCTTCCGTTGTCCCAGCTACGACCCGCCCGAGTGCAGCAGACCCCGATTTCCACCGGACGGGTGGGTCCAACTATTGGCGCCGGTCCATCCGTGGTCAACAGCAGGGTGGCCCAACGGACCCGCAGGCCCTTCCGCGGAGCGGTTCCTCGACTACGGAACGCCAGCCTGCGAGCAATACCTCACGCTGGGGAAGAGTCGCCGAGAACGACCAGAAATGACACTGAGCCGCAAAGTCGGCTACTTTCCGCGAGGATTCACTACTTTAACGCACCGCAGCATCACGCAAAAAATAACAAGCGACGGGACGGACGTGTGCCGGTCCCGTTACGTCCCCACCCGGACAGGACCCGCCGTGGGTCAGCTACATGCCAACGACCGGGCGGAGCGCGGCCGCCGACGCGCGGATCGCCGTGCGGGCAGCTGACATGCCCGCACGGCGATCCCCGGCGGGGGCGCCGGTCCCAGGGACCTCCGTCCACCGCCCGGGGGCGACCGGTCGGGTGTCAGCCGACGGTCGCGAGCGTCGCCGGCTCGTCCACCGGTTCGGCGAAGGAGGCGACCGGCGGGCAGGTGCACATCAGGTTGCGGTCGCCGTAGGCCCCGTCGATACGCCGCACCGGCGGCCAGTACTTTCCGGTACGCAGCGTGGCCACCGGATAGGCGGCGACCGAACGCGGATACGGGTGCGCCCACTCGTCGGCGGTCACCATCGCCGCGGTGTGCGGCGCGTTGCGCAGCGGATTGTCCTCGAGCGGCCAGGTGCCGTCGCCGACCTTGTCCGCCTCCGCCCGGATGGCGGTCATCGCGTCGCAGAAGCGGTCGATCTCGCCCAGGTCCTCGCTTTCCGTGGGCTCCACCATCAGGGTGCCGGCCACCGGAAAGGACATCGTCGGTGCGTGAAAGCCGTAGTCGATGAGGCGTTTCGCCACGTCGTCCACGGTGACGCCGGTGGCGCGCGTCAGCGGCCGCAGGTCAAGAACGCACTCGTGTGCGACGAGGCCGCCCCGTCCGGAGTAGAGGACGGGATAGTGCGGGCGTAGCCGGTGGGCGATGTAGTTGGCATTGAGCACGGCCACCGAGGTGGCCTCCCGCAGACCGTCCGCCCCCATCATCTGGATATACGCCCACGGGATCATGAGGATGCCGGCGGAACCCCAGGGCGACCCGGAGATGGGGCCGACCCCGGTCGCCGGACCGGCCTCGGCGCGCAGCGGATGGTTCGGCAGATACGGCAGCAGTCTCTCGCCGACGGCTACCGGCCCGACCCCCGGACCGCCACCGCCGTGCGGAATGCAGAAGGTCTTGTGCAGGTTCAGATGGCTGACATCAGCACCGAACTGCCCGGGCTTGGCCAGACCGACCAGCGCGTTCAGGTTCGCCCCGTCGACGTAGACCAGACCGCCCGCCTCGTGCACGAGGGCACAGGCCTGACCGATGCCCTCCTCGTACACACCATGCGTCGACGGATAGGTGACCATCAGCGCGGCCAGGACCTCGGTGTGCGTGCGGGCGGCGCGGGCGAGATCGTCGAGATCGACGTTTCCGTCAGCGTCACACGCGACGACGACGACGCGCATTCCCGCCATCGCGGCGCTGGCCGCGTTCGTACCATGGGCGGACGACGGGATCAGGCACACGTCACGCACGGGCGCACCGGCCGGTGTGTGGTCCCGGTGATAGGCGCGGATGGCCAGCAGCCCGGCCAGTTCGCCCTGGCTGCCGGCGTTCGGCTGCACCGAGACACCGGCATATCCGGTGATCCGGGCGAGCCATTCCTCCAGATCGCGGATCAGGGTGAGATAACCGGCAGCCTGGTCAAGCGGGGCATACGGATGGATGTCGGCGAACTCCGGCCAGGTGACCGCGGCCATCTCGGTCGTGGCGTTGAGTTTCATCGTGCAGGAACCAAGCGGGATCATGCCGCGGTCGAGGGCGAGATCGAGATCGGACAGCCGGCGCAGATAGCGCAGCATCGCCGTCTCGGAGCGGTGCTCGTGAAACACCGGATGCTCGAGGTACCTGTCGGTGCGCACCAGCTCCGTGGGCAGCGCGACCGCGGTCGTCGTCGGGATCGGCCCGTCCAGTTCGGCCTGCGCCGTCACCTCGGCCGCCGCCGCCGGCGGCACCCCGAAGGCGGCCCAGACGGCCCGAAGATCCGCCTCCACCGTCGTCTCGTTGCAGGAGATGCCCACGTGGTCGTCATCGACGAGACGGAGGTTCACCCCGTGTTCCAGTGCCGCGGCCACCACCTCGCCGGCGCGGCCCGGCGCCGCGGCGATGACCGTGTCGAAGAACGACGAGTCACCGAGGGTGACTCCACCGACGCGCAACCCCTCGGCGAGGCGCACCGCGAGCCCGTGGACCCGCCGCGCGATCCCCGCCAGGCCCTGCGGGCCGTGGTAGACCGCGTACATCGAGGCGAGCACCGCGGGCAGCACCTGGGCCGTGCAGATGTTGCTCGTCGCCTTCTCCCGGCGAATGTGCTGTTCCCGGGTCTGCAGGGTGAGCCGGTAGGCCGGGTCACCGGCCGCGTCGATGGACACCCCGACCAGCCGACCGGGCAGCGTGCGTTCGAGACCGGAACGCACGGCGAGGTAGCCGGCGTGCGGCCCACCGAACGACAGCGGCAGACCGAACCGCTGGGTGCTTCCGACCGCGATGTCCGCGCCGAGTTCGCCGGGTGAGCGCAGCAGGGTGAGCGCCAGCAGATCGGCGGCGACGGTGACGATGAGGCCACGCTCACGGGCCCGCGCGAACACCTCCCGATGCTCACGCAGCGCTCCGCTGGGCCCCGGGTAGGACACCAGCAGCCCGAACGCCGCGTCGAGCAGCTCCGCCGGCACCGCCGCAAGCCCGTCGCCGCCGGACGGGCCGTCCGAGAGGTCCACGAGGTGGACGGTGGCGCCCAGGGCCTCGGCGCGGGTCGCCACGACCGCGATCGTCTGCGGAAGCGTGTCGGCGTCGACGAGGTAGACCCGCCGCCCGCCCCTGGCCCGGCGCAACGCGATCTGCATGGCCTCGGCCGCCGCTGTGGGCTCGTCCAACAGCGACGCGCCGGCCACCGCCAACCCGGTCAGATCTGTGATCATGGTCTGGAAGTTGAGCAGGGCCTCGAGCCGGCCCTGGGAGATCTCCGGCTGGTACGGCGTGTAGGCCGTGTACCAGGCTGGGTTCTCCAACACGTTGCGCTGGATGACGCCGGGCATCACCGCCGGGTGAAAGCCGAGGCCGATCATCGAGGGCACCGGCCGGTTCGCCCGACCGAGTGCCCGCAACGCGGCCAGCACGGCCGGTTCGTCGAGCGCAAGCGGAAGATCGAGGGACCGGTCGGCGATGAGCGCGGGCACGGCCGCATCCGTCAGGGACCGCAGCGAGTCATGACCAAGCGTGGCCAGCATCGCCTTACGGGCGCTGTGGTCCGGGCCGATGTGGCGGTCGGCGAAACGCGGATAGGAACCGGGTGGCACCGCCACCGGCGGGACGTTCTGCTCGCTGCCGTCATGCATGAGAGGCCGCTCCGGAGGTCAGGCAGAACCGACAGAGACGCATCGGCGCCGCGACGGGCCTCCCCCTCTGTCATATGGCCTGAGAGCTTCGCCGCGCCTCGATCGCGAGCTCGCCCTGACGGGCGGCGCGCGAGGTCGGGGCGACTTTCACCGTCGGCGGGACGCCTGGACGTCCACTTTCCAGAGTTGCCTGACCCGGCGGTTGGGGGCCTGAGAGTTTATGGGGAGAGCTTGCTCCTTCGGCGTCCCGGCACAGAGCGACCGGGACTCTCCCGCACGGGTGTGAGCGGCAGCGGTATGCAGTTTGTACGTCGAAGACTAGCCGCGATGGCGACCCGCGGCCACCCGTCTCCGTAACTCCCACACCCGCCGCCGTGGCTGCCACTGCGGCTGCCACTGCGGTAGCCACGGCCGCCGGTGCCCTCAGACGAAGACGGTCTCGCTCGCCCGCAGCAACCGCGCCAGAAACGGCGGGGGAAGCACGGCGGCGTCGGCGGGATGCTCCGACAGCGGGGCGATCTGCGTGTGGTAGCAGTCGACGGCCCGCCGCCGGTCGCGCACCACCCGTTCGGGCAGGGACACCGACCTCGCCCGCGACCAGGGCACCGCCGGATCGGCCGGCACCGCCCAGTGCCACGTCCAGACGGGATACTCCACCAGCCGGGCCCCGGCGCGCCGCGCGGCCAGCGCCGCCGCGCGTCCCGTCGCCTCGTGATCGGGATGTCGATCGCCACGCCAGGTGGTGAGAACCCAGGTATCGGCGGTCAGCAGTGGCTCCACGAACGCGGCCAGGGTGGCCTCGTGGCCGGTGACCTGGCCGTCCGGCAGTTCCGCACGGTGCACCGGCGCCTGCCCGAGGCCCAGCGCCGTCAGGGCCGCGTGCTGCTCGGCGATCCGGTGCTGGGCGAGCTGGCGCGCCGAGAGGGTGGGCGAGCCGGGATGCGAGCCGTCCCCGTCGGTCACCGCCACCACCGTGATCCGCGTGCCCAGCTCACTGAGCCGCACGAGCAGCCCCCCGACACCGAGCACCTCATCGTCTGGATGGGGGGCGACGACCACCACCCGCGGCGGGGGGTCGGTCAGGTCGAACTCCGGCCAGCCCGGCTCCCACTGCTGCCAGACCGACGCGGGGGTGCCGGCATCGGTGAACGGCCGCTCTGCGTCGAGTCCCATGCCTTCCTGCATACGGCACCACGGCCCGCCACGCCGGACGAACACCCCACCGGCCCCGCAGTTCACCGGCCCCGCAGTTCACCGGCCCCGGAACTCGCCGGCCCCACAGCTCGCCGGCCCCCCAGATCGCCGGCCCCCCAGATCGCCGGCCCCCCAGCTCGCCGGCCCCACAGCTCGCCGGCCCCACAGCTCGCCGACGCGGCTGGTCACCGATGCAGCAGCTCGCTCTTGGCCGCCTCCTTGTCGGTCAGCGCCCCGTCGTGCTCCCGCCGGAAGACCTCCTCCGCCATCCGATCGGACGAGGTCTGGCTCGCCACCTGTCGGGCCATCTCCTCGTTGGACGTATCCGCCCCGGCGGGCCGGGTGTGCCCCGGCCAGGCCAGGGGTGCGTCAGTTCGCTTCGGTCTCTGGACCATGACTGCTCCTCCCAGGTCACCTACCGAGCTGCAATACCCGATGTAATCGACTGAGAACCATTCGCTATCGGGCGGGGTGTTTTTCGATCTTCGGAACCGGCCCGGCGCCGGCCCGCGGCCGCACGGATCTCGGCGGCCACCGCGGCGGGCGCGATCCGCTGGGCGACGCGGCGACGGCGTGGCACGGATGCGCGCAGTGCCTGGTCCAGCGCGTCGGCCAGCCGCCAGGCCTCGGCGGCGGCGCCACGGCCGGTCGCGGTCCGTCGCCGATCGTCGCCTGGATCACCGAACAGGGCGACGGTGGCCAGCTCCGCCAGGCCGCGCAGCGCTGTCCCGGCCGGTTCACCCGTCTGACTGGCGGCGTCCACCACCTCGACGGGACTCGCGGCGGCCGGCATCGGCTGGCCCGATCGGGCCAGGAGATCCAGCGCGTGAAGCCAGGCCGCGACGATCCGCGTCCGTTCGGTGCCGCGCCGCCGGGCCCGGCGGCGGCGTAGTCCAGGCAGCGCGAAGGCCAGGCCGAGATAGCCGGTCAGCACGAGCAGGGTCGCCGTCCCCGCCACCCGGATGCCCCGCCCCCGGTCGGACCAGGCCGGCGAGGGCCCGGACGGGTGGTGGTGCGCCGCCGTCCCGGTGTCAGGCCGCGGTGGGCCGGTGGGGACGTCCACCGTGGTGCCCAGCACCGCGTTGACGAGTTCGGCCTGCGCCGTGGACTCACCCTGCGTGGCGCCGGCGACAACGGCGCCACGCGCGTCGGCCGCCATCGGCGTCGGGAAGAAGGGCATCCAGCCGGTGCCGGCGAAGTGGATCTCGGCCCAGGCCAGGGCGTCGGCGCCGCGGACCGGGCGGGCGGCGGCGGTATCCGCCCCGGACACGCTGAAACCGACGACGAGCCGGGCGGGTAGACCAAGCAGGCGGGCGGCGAGCACGAAGGCGGTGGCGAACTGCTCGGAGGTCCCGCGCCTGGTCTGCTCGAGGAAGTGGGTGACCTGCGCGAGGCTGTGTCCCGCGGGGGCGGCCGGATCGAACACGAAGTTCGTCCGCAGGTACTGCCGCAGCAGTGCGGCCCGCTGGTAGGGCGAGGTGCCACCGGCGGTGGCGATCGTGGCCAGGCCGCGCAGGACCGGTGGCATGCCGGCTGGCAGCGCGCGCGCACGGGCGTCGGCGGGCGTGCTGGCGGCGGCCAGGGTGAGCGTCTGGCCCGCCGTGGGCACGGCCTGCGGCCAGGACCGCACCCGCAGCCGGGTACCAGCCGTGAGCGGCTCGGTCCGCACCAGCACGCCGTCACAGGCCGCCACCGCGAATCGTCCCCGCGTCACCTGGCCCGCGGCGACCGCGGAGCCGCCCGTCACCGCGCCGTCGGTGGTGGGCGTGCCCGGATCGGGCGTGCCCGGGAGCACGACGAACTGCCTGGGCTCGGCCAGCACCGGGACGAGCTGACCGCCCAGTCCGGCGATGGTCAGCTCCTGGGTCACCGGCGCGGACGCGGCGCCAGCGACCCGCGCGCCGTCGTGGCCCGATCCGGGGGTGGCCGGACCAGTGGTCTCGGGACAGCCCGCGGTACTCGCGCCCGCCGGCAGGTAGCGGGTACTGGAGGTCCAGGTGGCGCCGTCGTAGTCATCGAGCACGGCCAGCCGCAACGCCGCCGGCCCGGCGGTCGCGGAGGTCAGCGCGGCCTGGAACAGGACCTGCTGCGGATGGGCGGTCCAACCCGCGAGCCGACTCAACGGGCTGAGCTCCACCGTGCCCGTGCCCGTGCCCGTGCCCGTGGCGGCGGTCGCGCGATAGGCGCGCGGATCGATGCGCGGGTGGTCGTCGACCCGCAGCGGGCCGCCGGCCAGTCCGATCCCCACCGCGACCACACCGATCACGGCACCCCCCGTGCGGGCCAGCGTGGTCAACCGGCCGGGCGGGCGGCCGGGGCCCTCCAGCACGCTGCCGGGGTCAGGCCGCCCGGGCCTGACCCGACCGGGCCAGGGCAGCTCGACCCGGGGATGACGAACCCGTACCAGCAGGGCGGCGAGCGCGGCGAACCCGGCGGCGGACGGCAGATCCGAGCCACCCGACGCGGTGGCGTAACTCACCGTGACCAGAAACAGCACCAGCCCGGGTAGTGCGGGCAGCAACCGGGTACGGGTGCGGACGACCAGCTCGGCGCCGATCGCCGTCGCCAGCCAGGTCAACGCGACCGGTCCCATCAGCAGCTCCGGCTCGGCCGGCGCTGGGACAGCCGTGTCCAGCAGACGTGCCCACCCGGTGACCATCCCCACCGCGACCAGATGCAACCGGGACCACAGCCCGCCCGCTGGGACGGCGACGGTCGCCGCGGCCCAGGCGACGAACCCGCCGCCCCACGCGACCACCGTCACGATCGGTGACGGCGGCTGGTGTCGGCCACTCAGGACCGCGACCAGCACCACCGGGATGATCACGGCGGCGGCGACATCCACCAGGACCTCGGGCCCGGTGATCACCCGACGCCAGCCGAGGCCGCCGACGAACGACAGCCCACCGGCCAGCAGCACGGCGATCAGACGGTGACGCCCGCTCATCGACCTCGCTCCCCCGCGACGCCGAACCCTCGCGGCCAGGTCGCCGGCCACCTTCCGGCCAGCGCCGCCGCGTCGGGAACATCGATGACGGTCAGTCGCCCAGCCCGGCCCGGACCAGCACCGACCCGGCTCAGGTGCGCCGCGCCGCGCCGCGCGGCAACCGCGCCCGCGACCAGCGACCGGCCGGAGACAACCTCGCTGGCCCGCGTGGGCGATACCGGCCGCAGCCGGGCCCGCTCACCCGAGTCACGTCGCAGGACCGCTCGGGCGGTCGCCTCGGATCTCGGCCCGACCCGCACCAGCACCACCCGGCCGTAGGCATGGCCCACCGGGGTGAGGGCAGCCACCGCGGCCCGGTCAAAACCTCCGGTCACCAGGACGAGCGTGCCGAGTCCACCGCGCCGCAGCGTCCCGAGAACGTCCAGGGTGGCGTCGTCGGCCCACTCGACGGTGGCCAGTTCGTCGAGGAGCAGGTCGGCGTCGCGCCGTCGGCGGCGGCCGAGGACGCGTAGTCCGGCCGTGGTCACCAGGCGCACGCCGAACGCCTCCCGCGCGCAGGTCATCACCGCGGCGGCCGCCACATCGACGGCCGCCTCGAACGCCGCCCGTCCAGCCCCACCGGGGGGGTACGCGTCACGTCGGACATCGAGCACCACGGTGGCCGCGGGCTCCGTGGGGTCCATGTGCGTGCGGACCATCAGCTCGCCTGCCCGCGCGCTCGAGGGCCAGTGCACCAGGCGAAGGTCCTCGCCTGTCGCGTACGGCCGCAGCGTGTGGATCTCGAGTCCCCCGGCCGTGCCATGCCCGGTCTGACCGTCCGGTTCACGCGAGGGAGCCGAGGCGAGCGGTGCGAGCGGTGCGACGATGGGCCGGACGTGCAGGGTCGCGGTGCCGGGCAGCCGCTGGCTACGAAGGACCAGACCAAACGGGTCCGACCGGGTTATCTCAACCGGCCCGACCGTGATCATCCCGCGCTCCTCGGTCGGCAGGACCACCTCGATGGTGCGGGTACCAGCGCCAGGCAGTCGGCTGATCGGAACAAGCACCCGCGCGGAGGCGCGATCGCGACGCGACGACTCGCCACGCGACAGCTCGCTGTCGGATCGCTCGCTGTCGGACGCCAGCGAGTCTCCCGCCGGCGCGGCGGACCCGTCATCGGACGGGTACGGGCGGGCGCTGGCCATGTCCTGCTCCGAACGGGGGACGGTCGTCGTCAGCGGCAGGCGCAGCACGAAGGAAGGCGCCGTCCACCTGGAGTGATTACGCAAAATGATCATCAGGGTGGCGGGTTCGCCCCGCGCCACCCGATGCGGCGACACCCGCAGTTCGGCGGACGCCCGTGGCTGGCGCACCGCGA
Organism: Frankia sp. AgPm24; assembly: GCF_023243055.1. Classification (NCBI taxonomy): domain Bacteria; kingdom Bacillati; phylum Actinomycetota; class Actinomycetes; order Frankiales; family Frankiaceae; genus Frankia; species Frankia sp. AgPm24. The sequence continues at coordinate 65,447 of NZ_JALKFW010000005.1, forward strand.
CGATCAGGGACAGCGCCACGGCGGCGGCGGCCGTCCCGCCGAGCACCGCTACCTCGGGGTAGTGCACCAGCCGTGCCCCGGCCAGCAGCACCGCCGCTGTGGCGAGCAGGCCCCATCCCAGCGGTGTCGGCCGCAGCCGTGAGCGGCCCGCCCGTGCCCTCCCCGGCGTAACCGTGCCCACCGCCGGCTGCGCGGCATCAGTCCCGGTGGTGGTCCCGGTCGTCGTACCGATCCCGGTGGTGGTCCCGAACTCGGCGCTGGTCCGGCGGTGGGTCCTCGTCCGGGCTCTGCCTTCGGCTCCGGCCTCGACCAGCTCTCGGCTGGCCGGTTCTCGGGCGGGTCGCCATGCGGGCGGGTCGTCGGCCCGCATGGCGGGATCGGGCGGGCGTCCGGGGCTGGGGCCAGGACCGGGCACGGGATGGGACGTGGGATCCGGGGCGAGGGAGGATCGCCATCCGGACACCTCAGCTGGGCGTGCCGCGGCCGGACCCGCAGGAGGGTCATCGACCGGATCGGTGGGTCGCGGCCGGTGCCGCTCGCCCAGCCCGCGGGCGAGTGGTCCGGTCGGCGGCGTCCGCGGGGTGCGCCACGGGCCACGTTCTGGCCCCGAGTGCCCAGCCCGGTCAGCCCGGTCAGCGCGTAGTGGACGGGTGTCCGCCTCGGTCCTGCTGGCGCGGCGCATCGTGGTCGTCTGGTCGTCGGGACGCGATGGTCGTCCCCGGGATGGCACGGTCAGATCCCGAGCAGCCGACGCGGCGAGGGAACGGACTGCAGGATCTCGTCGACCACGTCCTCGGCCACCACGCGCCGCAGCTCCGCTTCCGGGCTCAGCACGAGCCGGTGGGCGAGCACGGCACCGGCGACCGCCTTGGCGTCGTCGGGCGTGGCGAAGACCCGCCCGTGTGCGGCCGCGCGGACCTGCACCGCGCGCAGCAGCGCGATGCTGCCTCGTGGGCTCGCCCCCAGCCGGACGATGTCGGGGATGGTCCGGGTGGCAGCGACCAGTTGGACCAGGTACCGGCGCAGGTTGGGGGCGACGTGCACGGCCAGTGTCTGGGCCGATCGGGCCAGGACGTCCTCGGCCCGCATCACCGGCTGCAGGTCGTCCACCGCGCGGCCCACCTGCCTGCCCTCGAGGATCTCCAGTTCGGCGTCAAGGGAGGGGTATCCCATCCGCAGTCGCATGAGGAAGCGATCCAGCTGGGCCTCGGGAAGGCTGTAGGTGCCGTCCATGTCGATCGGGTTCTGCGTGGCCACGACCATGAACGGCTGAGGCACCGGATAGCTTGTGCCGTCGGAGGTGACCCGGCCCTCCTCCATCACCTCCAGCAACGCCGACTGTGTCTTGGGGGAGGCACGGTTGATCTCGTCGCCGATCACGATATTGGTGAACACCGGACCGGCCCGAAAGCCGAACTCCTGGGTCCGCTGGTTGTAGACCATGGTTCCGGTGATGTCGGCCGGCAGCAGGTCAGGGGTGAACTGGATGCGCTGGCAGCCGGCGTTCACCGAGGCGGCGAGGCTGCGAGCCAGCGATGTCTTGCCGAGCCCGGGAACGTCCTCCACAAGCAGGTGGCCTTCGGCGAACAGGCAGATCGTGGCGAGTTCAACAACGTCACGCTTACCCCGGATCACCTTTTCGACGTTCGTGACGACGTCCCGGAAGACCGCGGCGAACTCCGCTATCCCGAACTCGTCACCGCGCAGTGGACCGGTGCCATCGCCGTGCCCCGTCACCCCGTACCGCCGGTCGGATCGGAGGAGATCTGACTGCTCATCACCGTGCGCTCCTTGGGGCAGGACCAGGCGAGCTGGTCAGGATCCGGCTGCGGTCGAGGTGACGGGTGAGGCGTTGAAGGAACCCGGTACTGGTGGGGGTCTGAGGCTGGCGGGGACCTGAGGCTGGCGGGTGGGACCGACAGGGGTGGGACGTGGATGGGAAGGCGGACCAGGCCGGTAGGGGGGACGACCGACCCGGTCCGCCAGTCGGACGGTGGGGGGATCCGCCCGGGAACGATCGCCGCCCGGCCGTCGCCGGATGTGCGTTCCCGTTCCACATCGGTAGACGACGGACGAACGACTTTCGTTGTGCCATGACCCGGACAAGTTGTTGACCTGATGGTCGGCCAGCAGACATGTCCGTCACCTGACGAGGTCGTCTCGAGATGGTCGGCTACACCGACGAGAGATCATCACGATTGGCAGCAATCAGGTTGCAACCTGTCGGCGGGGCGTCGCGTCTAACCCGGCGAGAGGGACGCGCCACCCAACCGGACGGCCACTCGTCCAACAATGTATTGACGCGAAACACAATTACTTCCCGTGTGCATTGGGCAGTGCGCACGGGTCATGGTGAGTGCTGCGCCCCTCCCAAGGCACTCACCAGGCGGTGTCCGTGCGGATGGGCGGGGTGGCACGCTCGCACGGACACCGCCCTGCCTCCCCTTTCGCACCGGGTCAGCCGTGCGGCGCGTGCGCACTCCTGCTTCTGCCGTGCCGCGGTGCCTGTGTGCCGCGGTCCTACTCACCCCCCTGTCGGGGCATGAGCATGGGGGGAGAAACCCATCGTGGTCTTCGGGCAGGGGCGACGCAGGATGGCCACCGTCATCTCGGCCGCGGCGGCGGCCGGTCTCACCGGCGCCGTCGTGTTCTGCGCCACGGGGATCGCACCCGTCGCGCTGTCGTCCTCGGACGCGGATGTCTGGCTACCCTGGAACACCGCCGGCCTCATCACCCATCTGCAGAGCACCACCGGACGGGCCGACGCGGCGATCACCATCCCGGCCGCCGCGAGCCATCACCTGACGGTCCTTGCGGACGGCCCAGACCTGCTGGTCGCGGACTCGGATGCGCACCTGCTGCACCTGGTGGAGCCGCAACGGCTGGCGCCGGCCCGCTCTGTCACCCTGCCCGCCGGGGCCAGCGTCGACGTGGCACCCGACGCGGTCGGGGTCATCGACAGCGCGTCTGGGCGGGTCATCCGCCTGGACCGGAAGCGGTTGACGCCGACCGGACCGACCCTGGATCTCGGCGGTCCGCTCGGCACCACCGCCCAGACGGCGGACGGCACGCTGTGGGCACCCGTGCGGGCCAGCGGCTCGGTGGTCCCGATCATGCGTGGCGTGCCGGCCGCCCCGATCCGCGTGGCCCCACCGGGCCATGCCATCGACATGGTGCTCTCCGGTGATCAGCCAGTCGTCCTGGACGCCACGGCAGCGACCCTGGTGCCCCTGGTGGACGGACAACCCGGTCGAACCACCGCCCTCGCCGTACCGCCAGCCGACACCGACACCGACACCGGCACCGGCACCGGCACCGGCACTAATGGCGGTGCCACAGGTGACAGCGGTGCCACAGCGGCTAACGGCGGCGCCACGGCTAACGGCGGCGCAGGTCCGGGCTCTGCTCGAGGGTCCGTCACGGCTCTGGTCGCGGCGGCCCGGTCTCCCCGCGACCTTGTTCTTGTGATCGACACGAGGTCCGGCCGGCTCCTGCTCGCCGACCTGGCGCGCGGCGGGGTGACCTCCATCGACATCCCCGCCAGCGTGCCTCCCGCCAGCACGATCTCCGCCAGCACGCCTGCCGCCGCCACGGCACCGTCCGGACTGCCCGACATCGACCGACCCGCCGGCCTCACCAGCCCGACCGGGCCAGCTGGAGTGGCTGGGGCGACTGGGCAGGCCGGGCCAGTCGGGCCTGCCGCCGCCGTGGTCGCGCCCGTACCGGGCGGGCTGCCCGGCGGGCCGGGCGGTGCGCAACCGGCGGCCGCGCCGACGCGCCGGTTGACGGCCCCGGTCTGGCAGGACGAACGGATCTTTCTGCCCGACCACGACGGCGGCGTCGTCCTGGTCTTCGACCGCGGGCGGCGGAGTTTCACCACACCCATCAGGCCCGGCCCCGCCCTCACCGGCGCGGACGGTGGCAGGCCAGCGCTGACGGTGAGCCTCGACGGTGACCGGGTCTGGATCAACGACCCGGACAGCGCGGAGCTCGTCCTGATCCGTGGGGATCGACAGCTGGTGCTGTCGAAGCAGCCAGCCGGCCTGGCCGGTCAGGCGGACACCATCCCGCCACGTCCGCTGCCGCCCGCACCACCCCGGCCACGGCCGTCGTCAACCCTCCCCGACGGCGCCCCCAGCGGGCCGACCCCGCGGGCCACACCCCACCCGCGGGGCGGGCCGGGCGGGCAACCCGACACCGCCGACATCCCTGGCCCGGCCGGGCCAGGGACGCAGCCGCCACGACCGACGACCGTGGCCACCTCCCCCATCCAGACCCCGGTACCGCCCATCACCAGCCCCAGCACACTGCCGAACATCCCCCATCCGCCCCCCACACCCGCGGGCGAACCTGGCACCGGCGCCACCCGGGACGCCCCCGCCCCGGCCAGGCGCTGATCGGAGCACCGCTGTCCCGGAGCACCGCTGTCCCGGAGCACCGTGGCAGGGCAGCAGCACCAGCGCGGCGCCCGGACCAGGGCCGTCCCGCGTGGGTCAGGAACGGAAGTCGATGGCCAGTCGGTCCGGTGAGCTCAGGCTGACGATCCGGAACTCGGTGGCCCGGGGCAGACCGATTCCGATGTGCACCATGCCCTCGAAGTCCCCGGCGACGGCATAGCTCAGGGCGCCGGTGGAGTCCTGCCCGCTCGCGGCGGTGCGCAGTGTGGACGCGCCCTGGTCGTCATGCGCGGACGCCGAACTCAGTACCAGCTCAAGCTGGGCCTGGCCGACCAGCGGCAGCGGCGCTCCCGAGCCAGGTCGGATCACCTCGGTGACATACCGCGCCTGATAGCCGGGCGTCCCGCCGGTGAACTCGACGACCAGACGTTCGTAGCGGACGCCGTTCTCCTCGTTCGGCGCGCTGCGCAGTGACACCACCCGAACGGGCGTGGTCGGTGCCGGCGCCGGAGCCGAAGCGGGCTGGTCGGACCAGCTGCGCGCAGCAGAGCGCGCTCCCCCGATCGGACCCCCGGGATCCGCGCTCGAGGTCGCACCCCCACCGGCCGCGGCCCCCGTCGCGGCGCTACCCGGGCCACCGGACCCCGACGGCGACGGGGACGCCGACGGCGACACGGCCACCGAAGGTCGCGCGGCGCCATCGGAGCTCGAACCACCGCAGGCGGCCACCAGCGCGGCGACCACCACCAGAGCGGCGAGCGGACGCGCTCTCCCGCCGGCGCTCCTGAAATCCGTCCTCCTGGCCATACGCGACGCCCCGCTCTCCACGACCAACGAACGACAGCCAAGGACACAGGTAGACCCGCGACAAAGACTGGGACCGCAGTACATACCCGGCCTGGACGCGGAAAACGGGTAATCGCCTCGGTAAGGACCGATGGTCCCTGACCGCCCATCCCACGCCGCCCGCCAGGTTATGGTGGCGATTGTGCGCGCCGTGGTGATGGATCGGTTCGGCGGGCCGGACGTTCTCACGGTCCGCGAGCTCGCGAATCCGGTTCCCGGCCCCGGTCAGGTACTGGTGGCGGTCGAATACGCCGGCATCACTTTCGTCGAGACGCAGGTCAGAGCCGGTCGCGGCCCGGCACAGCACAACCTCCCGGCGTTGCCTCGCGTGCCGGGTAACGGTGTCGGCGGTCGGGTCGTCGCCCTCGGGCCAGATGTCGACCAGGCGCTGGCCGAGGCGCTGGTCGTCACCACGACCGGGGGCGCCGGTGGTTATGCGGAGCTCGCCGTCGCCGACGCGGCCGATCTGATCCTGGTGCCTCCCGCCGTCGAGCTGCCCGACGCGGTGGCGCTGCTGGCCGACGGTCGCACCGCCCTTCTGCTGCACAACCAGGCCGACGTGCACCCCGGCGAGTCGGTCCTGGTCGAGGCGGCCGGTGGCGGGCTGGGCAGCCTGCTCGTCCAGCTCGCGACGGCCGCCGGTGCCACCGTGATCGGCGCCGCCCGCGGTGACACCAAACGCGAGCTGGTGCTGTCGCTGGGCGCCGCCAGCTACGTCGACTACGCGCGTCCGGGCTGGGCCCGGGAGGTCATCGAGGTCACCGGCGGTACGGGTGTCGACCTGATCCACGACGGTATCGGTGGGGAGATCGGCGCCCAGGCCCTGACCGCCCTGCGACCCGGTGGGCGCCTGAGCAGCCACGGGATGGCCAGCGGCAGCTGGACCGAGCCGCCCGCCGACGTGACGGTGATCGCCGGTGCCGCACCGACGCCGGCTCAGCTGCGCACGCTCGCCGCGCAGGCTCTCGCACACGCGGCGGCCGGGCGGCTGCGCCCGATCATCGGCCAGACCTTCCCCCTGGCCGAGGCCGCCGCGGCCCACCAGGCGATCGAGAACCGGGCCACGCTCGGCAAGACCCTCCTCATCCCCTGACACCAGAGCCCGGCTACACCAAGGCCCGCCACACCAAGGCCCGCCACACCAGAGCCCGGCCACGCCAGAGCCCGCCGCCCACGGCACGCCACGGCACGGTCTGCCGTGGCGCCCGCGCGGTTACCAGCGAACCGTCGGCCGGTGTGGCCCAATGTGCGGGATGGACACGAACCCGTGGCGACACCGCCGACGCGAGCTCACCGGTCCCTGCGGCCCGGGACCTTCGGCACCGACAGTGGCGACGAAAAGTCCGTACACCGCATGTCGAAACGACGCGACGCTGACCCCATGACGATGACGAAGGCCCGGTCGGGCGTGCTCGTATCGATCGGCCCGGTGGCCGACGCGCCACTGCCCTGCCCGTCCGGAGAGGATGGGCTGTGACGGATCTGGATGCGTACGGCGGCGATTCCGTCCTGGATTCCGCCGACCTCGACCGGCTGGTCGACTACTGGAACGCGGCGAACTATCTGACGGTCGCGCAGATCTACCTGCTGGACAATCCGCTGCTGCGCCGGCCGTTGTCCCGTGAGGACGTCAAACCCCGGCTGCTCGGCCACTGGGGCACGTCCCCGGCGCTGAACCTGATCTACGCGCACCTGAACCGGCTGGTCCGGCACAGCGGTCAGGACGTTCTCTACGTCGCGGGTCCGGGTCACGGCGGGCCGGCGCTGGTCGCGAACACGTATCTGGAAGGCACCTATTCGGAGATCTATCCGGGTGTGTCGAAGGACGAGGCGGGGCTGCGGCAGCTGGTGCGGCGTTTCTCCACGCCCGGTGGGATTCCCAGCCATGTCAGCGTTCCGACGCCCGGGTCGATCCACGAGGGTGGCGAACTTGGTTATGCCCTCATCCACGCCTTCGGCGCGGCCTTCGACCATCCGGACCTGCTGGTCGCGGCGGTGGTCGGGGACGGCGAGGCCGAGACCGGCCCGTTGGAGGGCAGCTGGAAGGGCGTCGACTTCCTCAACCCGGCCCATGATGGGGCCGTCCTGCCGATCCTCAACCTGAACCAGTACAAGATCGCCAATCCGACGGTGCTGGGCCGGCTGCCCCGGCAGCGGGTGACGGCTCTGTTCACCGGCCACGGCTACGACGTGCTGTGGGTGGAGGGCGACGACGTCCCGGCGGTGCACCGGGCGTTCGACGCGGCCCTGCGCACCGCGTACACCCGCATCCGGGAGATCCAGCGGGCGGCCCGGGCGCCGGGGGCGGTCATCACCGAGGCGCCGATCTGGCCGATGATCGTGCTACGGACCCCCAAGGGCTGGACAGGGCCCCACGAGGTGGACGGAATCATGGTCGAAGGGACGTTCCGGGCCCATCAGGTGCCGCTGGCGCACGTCCGTGACAATCCGGCCCATCTGGCCCAGCTCGAGGCGTGGCTGCGCTCCTACCAGCCGCAGCGGCTGTTCGACAAGGAGGGCGCGCTGATCGCCGAGCTGGCCGCGCTCGCCCCGTCCGGCTCGTCGCGGCTGGGTTCCTCCAGCTACGCCAACGGAGGACGACGCACCGAGGCACTGCGGCTGCGCGACTGGCGAACGTACGCGATCGACGTCGACCCCCAGGCCCGCGGCAGCCAGCTGCACGAACCGACCCGCCGACTCGGTCGGCTGCTGGCCGACGCCTACCGGGACAACCCGAGCACCTTCCGGGTGTTCAGCCCGGACGAGCTGGCCAGTAACCGACTTGACGCCGTGCTCGACGTCTCCGACCGCTGCCTGGTCGCGGCGATCGACCCGCGCGATGACCGGGTCTCACCGAACGGCCGGGTGATGGAGGTCCTGTCCGAGCATCTGTGCCAGGGCTGGCTCGAGGCCTACACGCTCACCGGCCGGCACGGACTGTTCGCCACCTACGAGGCGTTCGCGATGGTGTCGGCGTCCATGCTGATCCAGCACACCAAATGGTTGCAGGAGGCCAGCCGGCTGGCCTGGCGGGCGCCGGTGCCCAGCCTCAACGTCCTGCTGACCAGCACCTGCTGGCGTAACGACCACAACGGTTTCTCCCACCAGGGGCCGGGGCTGATCGACACCGTCGTCCCGCTCTCCCCCGGGGTGGTTCGCGTCTGGCTGCCACCGGACGCGAACACCCTGCTCTCGGTCGCCGACCACTGCCTGCGCAGCCACGATCACGTCAACCTGATCGTCGCCGACAAGCAGCCGCACCACCAGTACCTCACCGCGGGCGAAGCCGCCGAGCACGCCGCCCGCGGCGGTTCCGTCTGGGACTGGGCCGGCACCGAGAGAACCCTCCGCCGCGACGCCGACATCGTCCTGGCCGGTATCGGTGACGTCCCGACCATGGAGATCCTCGCCGCCGCCGAACTGCTCCACACGTTCGTCCCGGATCTGGCCGTCCGGGTCGTCAACGTCATCGACCTGATGGCGCTGCTGCGCTCCGATCTGCATCCGCACGGTTTCTCCTCGGCGATGTTCCGTGCGCTGTTCACCGATTCGACCGACGTCGTCGTCGGTTTCCACGGCTACAGCCGGGGCGTCCACCAGCTTCTGCACGGACGGCCGAACGCCGACCGTTTCCACGTCCGGGGTTTCATGGAGCAGGGCACCACGACAACACCGTTCGACATGGTCGTGCGCAACCAGGTCAGCCGCTACCATCTCGCCCAGCTCGCCCTCGAGTTCGCCCGGGTGACCCCGGCCGGCTCCGACCGCCTGGTCAGCTACTGCCAGGACCAGCTCGCCCGCCACCACGCCCACATCATCGAACACTTCGAGGACCTGCCCGAGATCCGCGACTGGACGTGGGCCAACCAGCCGAGCTGACTCACCCGGCCAGCGCGACCCGGACCCCACGGGCTATCTCGATGTCCTCCCTGGCCTCGACGACGAACACCCGGACCGGGGCGTCCGGCACGCCGATCTCGGCGTCACCGCCCCGGTGGCCGGTGTTCCTCGTGGCGTCCACCCGCACCCCCAGGAAACCCAGCCCGGCGGCGGCCTCGGCACGGATCTCGGCCGAGGCCTCACCGATCCCACCGGTGAACACCAGCGCGTCCAGCCCACCCAGTGCGGCGACCATCGCGGCGACCAGCCCGCGCAGCCGATGCTGGTACACCTCCAGCGCCAGCCGGGCCGACGGCGACCCCGCCCCGGCCATGGCCAGCACCTGGCGCATGTCGGCGCTGCCCGCCAGGCCCAGCAGACCGGACTCGTGCTCGAGCCCGTCGCCCACCTCGTCCACGGAAAGCCCCGCCTGGCGGACCAGCCACAGCAGCGCGCCGGGATCGACGCTGCCCGACCGGGTGCCCATGACCAGGCCCTCCAACGGCGTGAACCCCATCGTCGTGTCCCGGCACACCCCCGCGGCCACCGCCGCCAGCGACCCACCCGATCCCAGATGACACGTCACCACCCAGGGCCGCTCACTCCCACCCGACCCACCCGACCCGGGTGGCCCGAGCAGCTCGGCCGCACGCCGCGACGCATAGGCGTGCGACAGCCCGTGAAACCCGTACCGGCGGATGCCGTACCGCTCACGCCACCGCGCCGGGATCGCGTACGTCGACGCCGCCGCCGGCAGCGAGGCATGAAAGGCGGTGTCGAAACAGGCCACCTGCGCCAGCTCCGGCGCGGCGGCCCGCACCGCCGCCACCCCCGCCAGCGCCGCCGGCATGTGCAGCGGCGCCAGGCTGGTCCGCGCGCGCAGCCGCGCCTCGACACCCGCGTCGATCAGTGTCGGGCGCAGCAGATCCGGCCCACCATGGACGAACCGGTGCCCGACCGCCCGCACCCCACCGAACTCCGCCACCTGCGCGAACACGCCGTCGAGGCGGTCGTCGGCAGCTCGGTCGTCGGCCCACAGCAGCCCGCCGGACGGGTCCAGCAGCCGCAGCTTCAGGCTCGACGACCCGGCGTTGACCACCAGCACACCGGTGCTCTCGCCCGGTGGACGCACGCCGCCACCCGGCCGATCACTCGTTCGCCTCAAGGACCGCGAGTCCGACATCCTGCCTCCCCGGACGGACGCCAGCGTGAGCCGACGCGGACGCCGCCATCCCACTGTCACCGAGGCGGCCGGTCCCACCACCGTAACCATGTCCGCTCAGCTGGCGCCGGGGCGAACAAGGCCGGCCTCGTAGGCGGCGATGACAGCCTGCGTTCGATCGCGGGCCCGGAGTTTGGTGAGGATGCTGCTGACGTGGGTCTTGACCGTCTCGTTGCTGATGAACAGCAGGGCGGCGATCTCGGCATTGGCGTGACCGACCGCGAGCAGGCGCAGGACATCGAGCTCGCGCGCGGTGAGCTGGGCGAGCCGGTCGGGTCGCACGCGGGGCCGGACGCGGGCGAACTCGTCGATGAGACGGCGGGTGACCTCCGGTGTGAGCAGGGCATCACCACGGGCGACGACGCGCACGGCGTCGAACAACGTCACCGCCGGGACGTCCTTGAGCAGAAACCCGCTCGCTCCCGCCGACAACGCGTCATAGACGTACTCGTCGAGGTCGAAGGTCGTCAGAACAACCACGCGGGGCGCGGGCGTGAGCGTGGTGGTCAGGAGCCGGGTCGCGGCGATTCCGTCGAGGACGGGCATCCGAACATCCATCAGGACGACGTCCGGCCGCTGTTCGCCGGCGGCACGAACGGCGTCTCGCCCGTCGCGGGCGGTGCCGACGACCATGATGTCGTCGCGGGTGGCCAGCAGCGCGCGGAAGGCGACCCGGACGATCTCGTCGTCGTCGACGATCAGTACCCGGATCGGTGCCGGCGCGGTCATCGGTCCGGCCGCAGGGGAAGTCGCACGGCGACCGTGAACCCCCCGTCGGGGAGATACCCGTGGCGCAGGGTCCCGCCGACGGCGTCCACCCGTTCGCGCATGCCGAGCAGGCCGAGCCCGGTGCCGATGCCGGTGCCGAGCCCGATGCCGGTGCCGGTGGTGGGCCCGACCGAGCCCCGGCAGCCGTTGTGGATCGTCAGGCACAGCAGGTCCGGCGTGTGATCGACCGTGATGTGCACATCGGCGCCGGGAGCATGGCGGCGGGCGTTCGTGAGGGATTCCTGGATGACCCGGTAGGCGACGAGGTCGGTGTCGGCGGGTATCGGGGTGGCAGCCGCGCTCACCGCGACGGTGACCTCGCCGCCGTGGCCGCGGGTGGCCGCGACGAGCGCGTCGAGGCGGTCGAGACCTGGGCGAGGCTCGAGCGCCGGTTCGGACCGGCCGGTGGCATGACCGTCAGGCGCCGGAACCGGGGAACGGATCACGGTGAGAATGCGTCGCATCTCGGCGAGCGCGGCGCGGGCGGAATCACCGATCTCCGCGAATCGGATGCCGGCGAGTTCGGGCAGGTCGGGTGTCGTGTACCGGGCGGTCTCGGCCTGGATGGCGATATGCGAGATGTGGTGGGCGACGACATCGTGGAGCTCACGCGCGATGGCGGTGCGGTCGGCCAGCAGCAGGTGCTCGTGCACCGTCGAAAGGTGCGCCGTGGCGAGCGCCTGGTGTTGCGTGATGATGGTGCTTCGGTCGCGCAGGAGCCGGCCGAAACCGAGTGCGGCGACGACCACGGCGAACAGCAGATAGGTCGCGGCACCCGGTTCGTCATCGGTGAACGGCGTCACGGCGTTGACGAGAAACAAACCGCCGCACAGGCAGATCTCCGGCACCGTCAGCCGGTAGGCGGCCACCCCGCACACGACCAGCAGACCGGTTCCGGCCGCGACCGGCATCGGCTCGGCCTGCGGAAAGAACCACCCCAGTGCCGCGAACACGACCAGCACCGCCGCCACGCGGGGCAGCTGGACGACGAACGCGACAGGCACGACGATCATGATCGACATCAGGAAACGGTCGTCGAATCCCGCCTGGGCCGCCGCCGCGATCAGCAGAACCCCCGCCGCGGCGACCCACACCCATGGCCTGGCCAGGACACGGATCAGCCAGCCCTCGAACCGGCCGACGCTGGCGGGCAGAACTCGTCCGTTCATCGCCGACCAGTCTGCCCGCTCGGCCGGCGGCGTCGCCTCCCTCCCGCGAGGGAGGTCGACAATCGCTCCCGCGCGGGATTCACCGTCGGCGTGGCCGTCCCTAGCGTCCGATCCATGCGATCCGATCCCACCGCACCCGATCTGGCGTTCACGTCGTTGACCAAACGGTTCGGCGCCGTTGTCGCCCTTGACGATGTCACGTTCACGGCGCCACCCGGCACCGTCACCGCGCTCGTCGGCCCGAACGGCTCCGGCAAGACGACCCTGATGCGGGTCGCGCTCGGACTCGCCACCCCCACCTCGGGCCAGGCGCTGGTCGCCGGCCGACGCTACCGGCATCTTGACGAGCCGCTCACCCGAATCGGTGCGCTGCTCGACGCCTGCGCCCTGAACCCCGGGCTGACCGGCCGCACTCACCTGCGCTGGCTGGCCGCTGCGGGCGGCGTTCCCGCGGCCCGCGCCGATGCGCTGCTCGAGCAGGTCGGGCTGGGCGCAGCCGCCCGGCGTCGGGTCGGCGGCTGGTCGCTCGGGATGAAGCAGCGGCTCGGTCTTGCGGTAGCCCTGCTCGGTGACCCTCCGGTCCTGATGCTCGACGAACCGATGAACGGACTCGACCCCGAGGGCATGACCTGGTTCCGTGGCCTGGTGCGCGGCCTTCGCGCCGAAGGCCGGACCCTCCTGCTGTCCTCACACCTGATGCGAGAACTGGAGGGCATCGCCGACCGGGTCGTGGTCATCAACCACGGCCGGATCGTCGCCGATGCCAGCATCGACTCGCTGCTGGCGGACAGCCTCGACACCAGCGACCGGCCAGGCCTCGAGGACGCCTACCTCCGTCTCGTCACCTCACCCGCGCAGGTCAGGCCATGACCTCGACCACATCCTCGACCGCGATCTCGAAACGGCGCCCTCGCCCCAGCGTTACGCGGGCCGAATGGATCAAGACGGTCGGCAGTCGCGGAACCCTCGCCGCCCTCACCCTGCTCGTGACCCTTCCCGTCGCCTTCGCCGCACTCGTCGTCGCCAACACCCCCTCGACCGACCCACCGGGTGTGCCCGGCGACGACGACATCGTCGCCAACGCCCTCGTCGGAGTTCTCGTCGGCGTCGTCATCGCCGCCGTCGTGGGGGCAGTCATGATCGGCAACGAGCAACGCTCAGGCATGATCTCCACCAGTTACGCCGCGACCCCGCACCGCCACCGCGTGATCCTCGCCAAGGCGTCCATCGCCGCGCTGACCACGTTCGCCGTCGGCGTCGTCTCGTCCTGGGCCTCCTACGTCGTGGCTCGCCCGCTGCAACGGCGCCAGGGCTACGTCGCGCCCAGCTACCCCGAGCCTGACCTGTTCAGCGGCCCACCGCTACGAGCGGTCATCGGCACCGGTCTGCTCATCGCGACGGTCGCCCTGTTCGCCGTTGGCATCGCGACGATCGTGCGGCGCACCTCGATCGCGATTCCGCTGGTGGTCGCCACAGTCATCCTGCCCGGCCTGCTCTCCTCCAGTGACAGCGTCCAACGGTTCGCCCAGCGGTGGACGCCCTTCGCCGGCTTCGCCATCCAGCACACCGTCCACCGGCCCGACTACTACGCCAGCCCCTGGCACGGCCTGGGTGTCACCGCCGCCTACGCCGTGCTCGCGCTCGCGGGCGGCTTCCTGCTCGCCAGCCGCCGCGACGCCTGACTGACGCCACCACCAGCGGGTCAGGCCCACTGACCGCGGGCATGCCCGGCGGCGCGTCCCGCCGCACCACATCGGGTACGTCGGGGACCGGCCGATGTGGTGCGACTGGTAGCGCACTCGGCCTGTAATCGAGCGGTCAGGGGTTCGAGTCCCCTCACCGGCCCTCACCGGCTCACTTGTGACATCCCAGGTCATCGGCGACAGCTGAACCCTCAGTGGGGGTTCAGCTGTCGTTTTTTCTGGGGTCGGCCGGCGGGCTGGTGGTCGCGGGTGGGATGGATGGTGACTTCGCCCGGCAGTTCACCTGGTGGGTGTGGCCGTCCCGGAGCGGGTGAGAATCCGGTGGATCGTGGCCCACGACATCCTTCTCAGCGATGTCGACCCGGTTCGGCCGTGTGGCTCGCGTCTCGGATACTTCGCTGTGGCGGCACCTCACGGCCGTGCAGCCGGCTCCTCATTCGCTTCAACACTCCGGACCGGAGCATGAACCGGAGTCCGACCAGCCCCGACGGACAATGCCGGAACCACAACATGTCGACCCGTCACTCTGGTATCCCGACCACATCGTCCGGACCCCACCGGACCAGCCTCGACAGAGCCTGCACAGCCGGAACCTGCCAAGCGGAAATTTTCACACAGCGTCGCGTCATGTTCGGCGAGCGCGATGTGAAGCGGAAGCGAGGGGCGGGAAAGCCACCGATGCGTAACCGAAGGGCAGCCTGGACAGGATCGACCGCGCCTGCGCGCACCGGGCCTGTCCTGCCTGAACGGAACCTTCGGTCCTTCAGGTCACCTGACCGGCGATCGGTGCGTGCGTGTGTTCAGATTGGGTACCCGCCGCGACATCGACCACCCCTGCCCCTGCCCCTGCCTTCCGAGGCTATCGACCTGGCCGCCGGCACCCGCGGGATGCGACCGGCGCCACGGGAGGCCCGCCTCTCTCCCTTCACCTTGGTGATCTCCTGGTTATCACCTGGTTACGTACCTGCCGGCTGGCTGGTGGCCCCAAGCCGACCGTCTCTCATGCCTCATCGACAGATTCCGTCATATACTGCTGGATCATAGAACCGAGATTCCACCCGGAATCAGATTTCCAGCAAATCTACTGGCGAGTTTTATACCGCGAGTCCATGGAGGAAGACAGAACGGTGGCTAGCCAAATACCGCGGAAGAGGGCCGACGAGGGAAAAGTTCGCCTCAATACACGCGACCTGCGTGCAATTGAGTGGATCTTCGACATGTACGCCGCCTTCGAAACCGACATACCTGAGATCCTGAATCCCGAGCGGATCATTTCGCGAAACGCAGCCCGGTCGATCGTCACCCGCTGGGTGAGCGCGGGGGTCGCCCACGCCGAACCCGTGCTCGCCAAACAGGGTCGACTCGTTCGGCTGACGTCGGACGGAGAGCAGTTTGTCAGTACCAGCGACAGCGCTCCTGCCGCGCCGCCGGGTGCCCCGGCCGCGGCCGTCCATCACGCGATGGTGGCACGAGCACGGCTGCGCCTGGAACGCAACGGCGTCTCCGGCATGGCTGTACGGCGCTGGCTCAGCGAGCGGCAGTGGCGGATAGAAAACGAACCCCTGATCGCCGCCGGTGGACATGTCCCGGACGGGATAATCTATCTTGAGAACGGCCGCTCCTGCGTGCTCCAGGTCGGACACACGAGCGTGGAGGTCGCCCGCATCAGATCGATGCTCGAAAAACTGCTCGAGAGCTACATGATCGTGGTTGTCGCCATCCCCGGTGACGTCATGAAGATCTCGAACACGGCCTGGGAAGAAGCGGGCATCAGCGAGCCCACCGCCGACGGTGATGGCGTACACGTAGTGATCGTCTGAAAGAACCCCGAAGGACCAGGGACATCGAAAAGCAACGGGGGAACGATGTTCGTGGGCCGGTCGGCCATGGAAGACCAGGGGTCCCCACATGGACCCCAAGCCTGATTTTTTTCGCGTCCGCGAAGCTCCGTCACACACCAGGCATTCCTCTACAGGTATCCCGGTTCCTGGGCCTGCACTCTTCACGCGCACCCCTGTCCGCCACGGTTGCAGCTCGGTAGTTACTACGGTGCCCAGAAGACGGGGCGGGAGATGAGGGCCGCCACCTCCTGCGCCTCACCGAGCACGATGCCGGTGGCCGTCACGGCGTGGGCCGCGCTGCCCGGGCCGCCCAGCGTGCCGAGGTCGGTGAGCACACGCCGCTGCCAGCGGAACGCGTGCCCTGCGCCGTTCGGGAGCCCGACCGTTCCGCAGACCACGCCGTCGTCGTTGAGTCCAACCGGATCAACCGAGCCCGCCTCGATGCCGAGGATCTCGGTACGACGGCCGTTCGCCCACAGGAACCCTCGGACGCGCTCTCCATAGCTGCGGACAAGAACCTGGCCACTGCTGTTCACGGCAACCGCCTCACTGTGCTGATCACCGTCAAGCGGGCCCAGGTCGGTTATTTTCCCCTTGTTCCACCAGAACGCATGGGCATAGCCATCCGAGGTCTCGCTGTTTCCGACCACATGGCCGACGTTGTTCACACCGATGGCGTTACTCCATCCTCCACCAAGGGTGCCCACATCGCGCATGCGGCCGTCGGACCACACGAACCCACGGCTGGTACCGGTCGACGTCAGGCTCGTCCCGACCACCTGACCCAGGTCGTTGACCGCCGCCGCGGAGCTGCGCGGGCCACCCAGGGTGCCGAGGTCCCGGCTGACGCTGCCCGACCACAGGCAGGCGTGCTGCTCTCCGTTGTCCGTGGTGCTGCAGCCCACGACCAGGCCCAGGAAGCTCACGGCGGCGGCGATGCTCATGTAACCGCCCAGTTGGTCCTGCCCGCCCAGATACGGCAGAGCGGTGTGCGCCCCGCGACTCCAGCGGAAGGCCTGGTTCACGTATCGCCCGGTGATCTCCCCGACCACGGTACCAGCCTGACTCATGGCGATCGGACGGCTGTTGCCCGGAAGGTGTCGAATCGTACCAGCGCGCCACAGAAATCCGTCGACACCATAGGAACTGGTCTGCCAGAAGCCGGCCAGAAGGCCGCCGGCGTTACCACACACCATGTTTCCGGGAATGTCTTTCGGACCGGCGATGGCCGACGTGGCGAGGTGTGCCGACCGCGGTGGGACAACCGGTGTGGTGGCGGCTTCCGCGGAGCCCTCGCCAGCCATGTCGATCGACTCCGTGGCCGCCACTGCCGCAAGGCACAGAAACTTTCGACGGTCACCCACCATGGCATTTTTCACTCTCCTCATCCTGTTTTGAACCATGATCTGCATCCGCATGCATGACCCATGTCGGAGCCTCCGATGACAGCTCAGCCCCGGGGCTTCCAGCCGTTTCCGGCGGTCAACCCACCATCAGTCACGCGGCGTGCCCTACCCGGACCAACCCGGCGCGCGCCGGGTTGGTCCGGGTAGAAAATTCTGCCAGCGCCGCGGCACATCAGCAGCCCGCGACACGTTTTGGACCACAGAGATACCACGACGATCCTCCCTCCACGAGGAGGGAGGGTCCCCACTCCCCGCGACCAACAGAAAAGTGACTGGACATTGTCCGGTCAACGGCCAGAAAAAATCCTTCCATCCACCGGGAAGCGGCTGGCTGTCGCATGGGCAGCGTCGACCGTGACGTGGTCGGGCCGGAGAGAGACAGGCCAGGAACCAGTCTCCGCCAGCCCACAGGATCCCGATCCCGCAGAGTCCCGACGCAGTTTCCAACCGGGCCCCGCCCCGTCGGCGCGTAGCGGACCTCGGTGGCGAGGAGACGAGCGGACGAGCCAGCCCCGGCGGCCACCTCTCAATCACGGCGTTTCACGGCGACCGACCGGTGGCCGCGGAACGCGACACGGAAAGGCCCTACCACAGTGCGGGTTCGAGTTTTCGCCGGGGCGATCCAGGGCCTTTAACCGGCCGTTAACAATCGGCCATCCGCACCGTCGGGAAGAAAACTCAGCGTCACCCACCCATCGCCATATCTTGGGTGCCAGCGCGTTGAATCTCCGAAAACCAGCCGCCTTTGAAGCGACAACCCGGCGGCGATTTAGCTTTGGGTTCCATCTGTGGTTGTGTGCTCCCCGAAGGAGCACACAACCGCCCGTAGCTCACGGCGGGACACGAGGATGCGCAAAGACGAAGAAACCACCCGGTTCACCCCGCGCCACCGGGCGCGCCACCGGCGACAGAGTCGATGGCGGGCAGGTCGCGTCCGTCACGTGCTGAGCCTGGTCGTACTGGTTGTGATCACATGTGGCCTTGCGGTTCTCGGACCAGTCGTGGCGCCGGCCAGTGCGGCGACGACCACGACCACCATCGAGGACACCGCGGTCGGCACCGGCCTCAACCAGGTCAGCTATTCGGGAGCCTGGTCGGTCTGCAGCGGCTGTGGCCCCGCCACCCCGAACAACAGCTTCCGCTACACCTACGCGAGCGGCGCAACAGCGACGATCCGGTTCTCCGGTACCCAGATCGCCATCGTCGGGATCAAGAACCCGCTGGGGGGATACGCGTCGTTCGGTGTGGACGGCGCCACCCCGACGATCGTGGACACCTATGCCGCCGCGTCGGTCGTCACCCCGCAGTTCGTCTCCCCGGTGCTCCCGACGGGCACCCACACGCTGACGATCACCAATGTGCACCAGCGGAGCGCCGCGTCCACCAACTACTACGTGGGCTTCGACCGGGCCGTGGTCCTGTCGACGGACGTGACACCGCCACCGGTGGTGATCCCGCCGACCACGACGACCATCGAGGACACCGCGGTCGGCACCGGCCTCAACCAGGTCAGCTATTCGGGAGCCTGGTCGGTGTGCACCGGCTGCGGACCCGCCACGCCGAACAGCAGTTTCCGATACTCGTACAACTACGGGTCCATCGTCACCATCCGCTTCTCCGGCTCCCAGATCACCGTCTACGGGATCAGGAATCCGCTCTCGGGATTCGCCGCGTTCAGCATTGATGGCGGGACGCCGTCGACCCTCGACACCTACCGCGATGCCTCGGCCGTCGAGGTGACCTACAGCTCACCGCAGATCACCCCCGGCACACACACCCTGACGATCACGAACGTTCACCAGCGCAGCGGCGCGTCCTCGAACTTCTATGTCGGCTTCGACCGTGCCGTGGTCGGCGGCCCGGTGGTCGTTCCGCCCCCGCCGGCGACGCCGCCGGTCACCGTCGAGGACACGACTCTCGGCACCGGGCTCAACCAGGTCCAGTACACCGGAACCTGGACCCAGTGCGTGGGCTGTGTGACCGTCACCCCCAACAACAGCATCCACACCTCGGCCGTCTCCGGTGCCATCGCCGTCATCCGCTTCTCCGGCGCCCAGGCCAACATCTACGGAATCAAGGGCCCTGACGGCGGATTCGCCACCGTACGGACCGACAGCGGGACCGCCAAACCGATCGACACCTACGCACCGACGCGAATCGTCACACTGCTCTACAGCTCCCCTCAGCTCACCCCGGCCGCGCATGTCTTCACGCTCGAGAACACCGGGCAACGCAACGTGGCCTCGGTCGGGAACGCGGTCAGCTTCGACCGCCTTGAGGTCCCCGCCACCGCCCCGACCCCCGCACCTCCCCTGTACGCGGGACCGCGCTCGGGCAAGGCGTGGATCACGGGTACCTACCCCGATCCGTCCATGACGCCCGCCAACGCCGACGCCTTCTGCAACTGGCGAGGCGCGGACTGCGACTTCGCCCTGCTCTACACCACCCGGAACAGCTGGACCAACGTCACCCAGCCGACCGACCTGCTCCAGAAGTTCGCCACCTGGCCGGGGCGCCTCATCATCGCCACCCCGCCGTTCCCGGAGATCACCGGCGCCAGCAACGCCACCTGCGCCACCGGCGCCTACGACGCCTACTGGCGGAACTTCGGCAACTTCCTGAACGCCTACGGCCGCCAGGACTCCATCATCCGGCTCGGCTGGGAGGCCAACGGAAACTGGTACCAGTGGTCCGCCACCAACCCGACGCAGTTCATCAACTGCTGGCGGCACGTCGTCGACTCCATCCGGGCGACCGCCGAGCCCGACCCCGACATCTCCTGGAGCCTCAACGCGCACTACTCGCAGAACCCGCCCAGCCACAACGCACAGGAGATCTACCCCGGCGATCTCTGGGTCGACGACGTCGGCCTCGACGCGTACGACGCCTATCCGCCGTCCCGCACGAAGGCCGAGTTCGACACCCAGGCCAACGCGGTCGGTGGGCTCACCTACTGGTACGACTTCGCCGTCGCCCGCAACAAGGGTTTCGGCATCGGTGAATGGGGAGTGGCCAGCGGCAACGGCACCAACGGCGGAGGTGACAGCCCCAACTACGTCCAGTGGATGCACGACTGGTTCGTGGAACGTGCCGGAAAGGGTCTGGCCTACGAGTTCTACTTCAACAACTGCGATCCCGGGAACGTCGGCTCCAACATCAACCGCCCCATCGCGCCCGGCTGCATCTACCTGAACCCGAACGCCGGCGCCCGCTACCAGCAGCTCTACCGACGACAGTAGTCCGGTGTTCTTCTGACCGGGTCCTCGCTCCACCCGCAGCTCTGGAATCCGTCACTCCGTGACTGTCCAGGTGTCACAGTGCTGCGGGTGTCGCGCTCGGCCGGTGGCTTGGGTCAGTCACCGGCCGAGCGCGGGGCCCTGTCCTGCTTGTGGTGTGTTACTCCTGCCTGTGGTGCGTTACATCGGAGGATCCGCCCTACGTCTGGTCAGGCTTCGTGGCCAGCGCGGGCGTGGGGGACGGATGTGCCTCGTCACCGGCGACGAAGTAGTGCCCACCCTGGGCGCCGGTCACGGTGATCTCGACCGAGTCCACATCCGCGGGCACCGTGAAGGTGTCCGAGCCGACCGTGTGATGTGTGCGGGTCGTACCGGACCGCGCGCCGGTGTTCCCGCACACCGGCCCGGCCGGTACGGTCCGCGCTGGGGCGATCGCGATTCCCACCGGTCGGTCACCGACCGGGATGGGGCTTGCGGGATTGTTGGTGGCCACGGTCACGTCGGTGCCGACGACCCCGGTGGAACCGGTGTGTTCGGCGGTGCCGTTGGAGCTGGGCGAGGTACCCATCACGTGGTTGCCGTTGCCGGTGGCCTGGTTGATCCCACCACCGGAGATCAGGCCGCTGCTGCAGTCAAGTACACCGCGGTCAGGAAGGCCACGCCCAGCGCGGCACCCAGGACAAGGACCGATCCCGCTGTGCGCACACGCACGGACAGATGTGCTCTCACGTCAACCTTTGCGCCAGGGACGCGATGCGGGCAGACGCGCCCGTTCACACCGGGAAGACAATTTCTGAGGTGGGAACGCAGATTGTGCGACGCTGCACAGGTTCCGCAGATGCGATTCCACGGCAATAAATGATCCGTATCCACGTCGAATCTCCAGCCCTCGTGCCGCTCCGCGTCAAGACGAGCCAAGATCGGAAATATCCTCTCGAGCGCGCAACGTAACGCTCACGAACATGCCTGACGCGCCGTCCGGGAACAGGGAAGCAGCTTCCCTGCCCGCGGCTCCCGGCACCGATGCCCCGTCGGAGCTCGATGATCGACTGGACCTCGCAGGGCCCGGCGGGAGCCCCGCGGACGAACCCGCCGAAGCCTCGGCCCGCTCCACATCAGGTATCGTCAGAGGACTGGCCGGTGTGGCGCAATTGGCAGCGCTCTCGACTTGTAATCGAGGGGTTAGGGGTTCGAGTCCCCTCGCCGGCTCCACATCGATGGCCTCTGAGCCGCGGTTCTGCCGCCTCTGTGCGGTGCTGTCGAGATCATGGGCGAGTCTCCCCCAGCCGGCCGAGACAGCCTGACCTCTCCCGCTGAGCGGCTTCCCGTCACCGCGCGGTTCAGGCGGACGCCGCCCCGTTCACGACGGTCGGACGGCTGTGGGCGCGGGCAGCGAGGTCACGGCAGACCACGGCGAGGTCGAGGCCGGCGGCGGCGAGGGCCAGCGGCCAGGTGCTCGTCTCGGTCATCCCCGGGGCGACGTTGACCTCCAGGAACTGTGGTGTTCCGGCCGCATCGACAATCATGTCGGTGCGGGAGAGGTCCCGCAGGCCAAGGGCCTGATGCGCGAGGAGGGCGGTCCGCGCGGCGGCATCCAGGACCGCGGGGGCAAGCCGGGCGGGGGTGTAGAAGTTCGTGGCCCCGGCGGTGTAGCGGGCGGCGTAGTCGTAGGCACGGCCCGCCCCCGGTTCGATCTCCACCGCCGGGAGCGCGACCGGCCCGTCGCCGGTGTCCACGACACCGACCGCGATCTCCACGCCGGCCACGGCCTGCTCGACGAGTGCGCAGTCGTGGTAACCGAAGCAGGCCATCAGGGCTTCGGCGACCTCGCCGGCACCCTCGACCCGGCTCACGCCGAACGACGATCCACCCGCCCGCGGTTTCACGACCAGCGGCAGGCCGAGGCGGGCGACGATCCGCTCGATGAGCGCCGCGGCGCCAAGGTCGTGGAACGCCTCCCGCGGCAGTGTCACCGACGCCGGGGTCGCGATCCCCCGGTCGGCGACGGCGGCCTTCGCGGTGGCCTTGTCGAACGCCACGCGGCAGGCCGCCGGCACCGCTCCCACGTACGGCAGGTCGTAGAGGTCGAGGACCTCACGGATCGTGCCGTCCTCCCCGGACGT
Organism: Frankia sp. AgPm24; assembly: GCF_023243055.1. NCBI lineage: Bacteria > Bacillati > Actinomycetota > Actinomycetes > Frankiales > Frankiaceae > Frankia > Frankia sp. AgPm24. Next base: position 88,037 of record NZ_JALKFW010000005.1, read on the forward strand.
GCCGTGCAGGACCGGGAACACCACCGCCGGCCGCTCGGCCGCCAGCGCCGGCAACGTGTCGGCGTCGACGTCCGCCAGCTCGACATCGACCCCGATCGAGACCAACGCGTCCCGCAGCCGGCCGCCGGAACGCAGCGACACCTCCCGCTCCGGCGACAGTCCGCCCGCGAGGATCAGCACTCGGCCCAGATCAGTCATCGTCGCATCCTCCACACCGGTCACGGCCATGTCAGCAGATCAGGAACGGCCAGCGGATCAGGAACGGCCAGCGGGTCAGGGACGGAAGGTGTCACGCAACGCCAGCTCATCGCGTACCACCCGGGCCAGGCGTTCCACTCCTTCGCGGACGCGGTCCGCCGGGGGGTAGCAGTACGACAACCGCATGCTGGTCCCACCCGACCCGTCGGCGTAGAACCCACGGCCCGGTACGTAGGCGACGCGAGCCGCGATCGCGCGTGCCAGCATCGCCTTCGTGTCCACCCCGTCGGGCAGGGTGAGCCAGACGAAGAACCCGCCGTCCGGCCGGGTCCAGCTCGTCCCCGCCGGCATCTGCTCGGCCAACGTCCCCAGCATCGCGTCGCGGCGCTCCCGGTACAGCTCCCGCAGCCCCTTCAGCTGCTCCGCCCACGGCTGGGTCGCCAGATACCGCTCCACCGCCAACTGGGTGAACATCGACTGCGACAGAATCGCCGACTCGGCCGCCAGCACCAGTCGTGCCGTCACCGCGGGCGGGGCCAACGCCCAGCCCACCCGCAGACCCGGGGCCAACGTCTTCGAGAACGAACCCAGATACACCACGTCCTCCGGGGCGTCGGCGCGCATCGCCCGCGTCGGCGCTCCGGTGAACGACAGCAGCCCGTACGGGTTGTCCTCCACCACCAGCACCCCGGCCCGCCGGCACAGCTCCACCACCTCGCCCCGCCGCGACGGCGTCAGAGTGATCCCAGCCGGGTTCTGGAAGGTCGGCACCGTGTACAGCAGCTTCACCCGCGCGCCGTCCGCCGCCAGCCGCGCCAGGGTCTGCGCCAACGCGGCCGGCGACAGGCCCTCGTCGTCCATCGGTACGTGCACGACCCGCGCCTGGTAGGCGGCGAACGTGTTGATCGCCGTCACGTACGTCGGGCCCTCGGTCAGCACCACATCCCCGGGATCGACGAACACCCGGGTCAGCAGATCCAACGCCTGCTGCGAACCGGCCGTCACCACCACACTGTCGGGATGGGCGTCGGTGATGCCCTCAAGCGCCATCACGTCGCAGATCCGCGCCCGCAGCTCCGGATCGCCCTGCGCCGACCCGTACTGCAACGCCACCGCACCCCGACGGGTCACCACGTCGGCGACCGTCGCCGCGACCGCTTCCATCGGCAACGCGTCCACCGCCGGCATCCCCCCGGCCAGCGACACGATCTCCGGACGCGATGCCACCGCGAACAGCGCCCGTACCTCGCTCGCGATCATTCCCCGCGCGCGCTCGGCATACCGATCCCGCCACCGATCCAGGCTCACGACCCGCGACACTACCCGCGGTACCCACACCACAGCACACCGATATCCACATCCGGTCTCGACGACCACGGTGCCCCCAGAGGCCACCAACCCGAGCAGCAGCCGGCCGCCGGTATCGGCCGTGCGCCGAGCGCCGCACGCGGCCGGTTTCGGCGGATACTCGCCGGCCGGGGCGCCGTCGTCCCCATGGGTGGGAACGGGTGTCGGATACCGGATCCCCTGACCTCAAAGGATCTTTCGGTCCGCCACCCATGAACAAGCACCGCGTCGGTGCGCTAGTCGTCGAACACAAAGCCCTCGCCTGTGCCAGGGCGACGAGTGGGCACAGCTGGACTTCGCTCGTCACCACCGGGACATCAACGTTGCGAGCTCTTCCAGTGCGGCGCGATCGTGGCTGTGAGCAAGGAAAGCGCCAGCCTCGGAATCGTAGGTGAGGCGGTCGGCGAGAGCGGGGGCCCGCGTGCCGACCAGGAGTTCGGCTGCGCCCTCCCAGAAGCAGCCGTTCGGAATCCCACTTCGCGTGGCCGGTGACCGTTTCGCCGTCGCCCGAGACCCGGACCTGCCGCACCGGGCGGCTGATGAAGTGTGCGGATCAGCTGGCTGTCGTGAACCGTGCGGGTCGGCATCCGACCAGCTCGGGTGACTCGACTCCACCGATCAGCTCCTGGACCACCAGTCGGCCTATCAGCGGGGCAAGGGTCACGCCGGAGTGCATGACAGCCAGGTAGAGCCCTTGCACACCTGGAATCGGGCCGATGATCGGTGCTCCGTCCGCGGGCATCGGACGCTGACCAACGGATATCCGGTCCAGGCGGATGTCCGCCGCGTGATGGAAGGTGGCTCGGATCTTCTGCGCGGTTCGGCGGGCGATGCCGGCCAGAGCCTCCGCGGAGACATCGGTACCGCATGCCGCCGGAACAAGCAACTGCCCGCTCCGGTTCTGGCGAACTTCGAGCGAAGGTCCGTCTATCAGGGTTTTCACCAGGCCTCGCGGTGCGTCGAAACGCAGCAGAACCGCCGCAGAGGCGGTAACGGGTACCGGTACGCCGAACGGCTCACACAGGCGGGGAACTCCGGTCCCGGCCGCCACGACCACGGTGTCCGCCGGCATGAACCCAACGGAGGTTTCCACCCCCACCACTCGGGTTCCCCTGGTACGCAGGCCCGTGGCGCAAACACCGAGCCGCACCTGCGCACCGTTGCCGCAGGCCGACTGGAGAAGCGCCGTCGTGACGGCGAGCGGGTCGACGGCGCCATCTCCCGGATGCCAGACCGCCCGGGCCGGTGGCTCACGCAGATTCGGCTCCACCACGGCCACCTCGGCCGCGGTGAGAACCTCCGATCCGTCATCGGTCCGGGTCACATCGGGCTGGGTGTGCGGCTGGTCTCGCCAGGACAGCGAACCCGTCCACTGAACGTGCACTCCGGCGAGTTCGTCCTGCAACTGGTGCCATCGCGGCAGGGCACCCCCGCGTAGCGCCATCATGCCGCCAGGCCACTGTCCCCAGGCGCCGATCCAGGCGAACGAACTTCCGGTCGCGTTGGAAGCGCCCGGTGACCGGCCGGCGTCCAGCACGGTTACCGCGGTCGGGCGCCGGGCAGCGCGGGACGCGATCGCCGCACCGACAATGCCCGCACCGACGACCACCAGACGCACGGCTCACCTCCGAGGACATCTGTGATTCGACCAGCTGCGGTCCGTCCCAGGATGGCCTTTGACCGTCAGCGTGGGATCGTACGGGTGGGGCTGGGAAAGGTGTTTCCGCGCCGGGCCGAAAGAACGGGCTCCTCGTGCCTGGCAGGCGACCTGGAAGGGGTGCCGTGAGCGTTCGTGGCGTGTGGGTGTGGGGCGTCGCGCTGGTGGCGATGGCCGGATGCGGCGCCGCGGGCAAGGGTGGTGGTGTGGCTGCGCCGCCGTCGAATCCGGGTGCCACGACGGTAGGCCCGGTGGCGACGTTCGGGCGCCCCACGGAGGTCGCGGCGTTCGTCTCCACGTTCCGGGTGCTGTACCCGGCACTGGCGCAGGGTCGATCGGACGAGGCCCTCGGCGCGGATGTGATCCAGGTGTGCCAGCACGATCTGCGTGACCCGTCGACAGGCCGACGTTCAGCGCACGGCGAGGCGGTCGCCCTCCAGCGCATACCGGGCAGGTTCGAGCGCGACGGCATCACGGTCGACCTGACCACCGCACGGACGATTCTGGCTGTGGCCCAGGGCACCGCGTGCGGCACGGTCGAGGTCAAAGAAAGCTAGCCGGTCGAGGAAGTCAGCCGGGTCGAGGCGGAACCGGCCGCCCCGGGAGAGGTCGGTCCCGCCCCGGGAGAGGTCGGTCCCGAAGCCGGGTGGGGCGTGCGCTAGCGGGGCAGGCGGACGACGAGTTCGACGCGGCGGTCGAAACGCTGACCCTCCGGGTCGGGGGAACCGTCCGGGTTGGTCTCCTCGGCCAGGGGACGCGAGCTGCCCAGGCCGACGGAGGTGACCGAGGCCGCGCGCACCCCGTGGTCGAGGAGGTACTGCCGGACGACGGCGGCTCGGCGTTCCGAGAGGGCCTGGTTGGCACCGGCCGTGCCCGTCGCGTCGGTGTGGCCACGGATCTGGATGTCTCCGCCGGCGTAACGTGTGTTGATCAGCCTGATGGTCGCGTCCATCGTGTCGGTGCTGCCGATGACGGAGCTGCCGGTCTCGAACAGGGCGTCGCTGTTGAAGACCAGAACGAAGACCTCCCGGCCGGCCTCGTCGGTCGCGGCGAGGTTCTCGGCCGAGATACCGGTGAGATCGACGTCGTCGGGTCCGGGCTGTCGGTACAGCGAATCCGGGACCAGTCTGGTGCCGTCCTCCGGGGTGTGCGCGTAGCCGCTGACGTCCCCGCAGGGCAGGCGCAGGACGAGTCCCGCGCCGTGGTCCCGGGTGCCGCAGGTGGGGTCGGGTGTTCCGTCCCCGGTGACGTCATGCAGACCCGGGGTGGCTCCGGGCGGCAACGTCGAGGAGGACTGATCGCCGGTCGGCGTGCCGGTCGCGGGTCGGGGGGTCGCGGTGCTGGCTGGCCGGGCCTGGGGCGAGGGCGTGCCGCCGGCGGACCCGGACGTGCCCGCGCAGCCACCGACGAGCAGTGTGCCGACGGTCGCGGTGACCAGCAGCGTCACCATTCCTGTTCGCGTCATGCGCTCCCCCACCGTGGACGGCTGGGACGCTACCGCCGGCCGACCCGCGGGCGGTCACAGTGCCAGATAGCCGACAGAGAACCACCAGCTCAGACGGATCGCCCAGACCATCCCGCGCCGCCGTACCCACACCACACCATCCCGCCACACCACACCATCCCGCCATGCCATGCCATGCCATCCCGCCACACCACGCCACGCCACGCCACGCCGCCACGCCACGCCACGCCTGAGTGCCGAGGCGCCTGAGTGCCGAGGCGCCGCGCAGCCAGGTCACCATGAAATGAACGCTGGCTACCCAACAATGGAAAAAGTTCGCGGCATGTCGGTGTCGAACGGCCGCGCTGCGCGAAGAGGTCGGCGCGGACGGCATCGAACAGTGCATCATGGCTGATATGGGGACGGAAGAACCAGCGCAGAGCGCCTGGTCGCGAGTGGACACCAGCGTGCCGCACAGCGCTCGGGTCTGGAACTACTGGCTCGGCGGCAAGGACAACTTCCCCGCTGACCGGGAGCTAGGCGACAAGGTCTACGAGGTGTACCCGGACATCGTGCGGGTCGCCCGGGCGCAGCGGGAGTTCCTGGTCCGGGCGATCACGTACCTGGCCGGCGAGGCGGGCATCCGCCAGTTCCTGGACATCGGCACCGGCCTGCCGACCGCGGACAACACCCACGAGGTCGCGCAGCGGATCGCGCCGGACTCCCGCATCGTCTATGTGGACAACGACCCGCTGGTGCTGGTGCACGCCCGGGCGCTGCTGACCAGCGCACCCGGCGGGGCCACCACCTATGTCGACGCCGACGTCCGCGACCCCGAGAAGATCCTCGCCGGGGCCGCCGAGATCCTGGACTTCAACGAGCCGGTCGCGCTGGTCATGTTCGGCATCGTGGGCAACGTCGCCGACAACGACGAGGCCTCGAGCATCGTGACCCGTCTGCTCGACGCGGTCCGCCCGGGCAGCTATCTCGCCCTCAACGACGGCACCCACGGCGAGGACGTCGACAAGGCCATCGAGATCACCCAGGCCGACGGGCATCCGTACAACCTGCGGACGCCCGAGCAGGTCACGTCCTTCTTCGACGGTCTCGCGGTCGTCGAGCCGGGTGTTGTCTCGACTCCGCTGTGGCGTCCCCCGGCCGGGTCCGCGCCCGAGCCGCTGTTCATCTACGGCGGGGTGGGCCGCAAGCCCTAGCGTTGCAAGGTCAACTTTCGCTGCTGGCCTGCGGGCGAGAGGCTGCCCACGCACAGTCAGAATTCCCGTCACCGTGCTGCCCGCTGTGCCCTGGCCACCCCGCGGCGCACATCGACATGAGCCGGAAATGTACCGTAAACACGATGCTCCGGATCTTTCGTGGTAAGGACGGACGGCGGCTCACCGTGTCGGCGCTGCTGATGGTGGTCCTCGGGTTCTGCTCCGTCGTCGTGGGCGGTCTCGGCCGGCCCGAACCTCACGACGTCGATGCGTCCACGCAGGTCGACAGTCCCTCCCGGACGCCCGATCCGGCCACGTCCAGCCCCGGTCTGGCCGTCGCCCTCGGCAACCGCCTCGATGCCGCGGACGGTCCGAGTGCCACCACCAGGCCGGATGCGGCCGGCGGTCGCGGTGGTACGAGCGGTGGCGGTGGCGGTGGCGGTGCTGTGGGGTCGACGGCGGCGGCGGGAAAAGGCGGAACGTCCGCCGGGTCCGCTGGGAGCGGACGGTCAGCCGCGGGGCTGAGTGTCGCCGCGGCGGCCTGCGTCGCGGCTCGGGCGGGCGGGTTGGGTGTTGAGGGGCAGGCCGGGCAGGTCGTCATGGTCGGGGTGCCCATCACCGAGGCGCGGGCGGCCGTCGACGTCGTCCGGCGCTCCCGCCTTGGTGGGGTGTTCCTGGCCGGACGTTCCACCCAGCCCGCGTCCGAGCTGGGTGCGGATCTGCGCGCCGTGCAGGACGCGGCGCGGCGCGATGTCGGCATCGCCCTGCACATCGCGGTGGATCAGGAGGGTGGCCAGGTCCAGACGCTGTCGGGGGCAGGTTTCGAGCGCATCCCGAACGCCGTCGAACAGGGCCGTTGGGATGCGTCCGACCTGCGGGAACGTACCGCGAGCTGGGCACGCGCCCTGGCCGGCGCCGGGGTGACGCTGGACCTGGCGCCGGTCGCCGACACCGTCGCCGCGGGTACCGCCCGGGCCAACCCGCCGATCGGCGTGTCCCAGCGCAACTTCGGCACCGACCCGGACGGCGTCGCCGCGGCGCTGGGCGTCGTCATCCCCGCGATGCAGGACAGCGGCCTGCTGGCCACGGCCAAGCACTTCCCGGGGCTCGGCCGGGTGCACGCCAACACCGACACGTCCACCGAGGCCGTGGACGACGTGGCGGACCCGTCCGACCCGAACCTGGAGCCGTTTCGCACCGCGATCTCCGCCGATACCGCGGCGATGATGGTGTCACTGGCCCGCTACCCGCGGCTTGACCCGGCCGCGTTGGCGGTGTTCTCCCAGCCGATCATCACCGGTCTGCTGCGTGGGCAGCTGGGGTTCCGTGGCCTGGTGATGTCCGACGACCTGGGGGCGGCGGTCGCCGTCGGGTCGGTGCCGGTGGGGGAACGGGCCGTGCGCTTCATCGCCGCCGGCGGGGACCTGGCACTGTCGGTACGCGGCGCCGATGGTGTGACGATGAGTACGGCGCTGGCCGCGGCGGCCCACCGCGACCCGACCTTCGCCCACCGTCTCGCCGAGGCCGCCACCGCCGTCCTCACCAGCAAGGCCCGAGCAGGCCTGCTCACCTGCGACGGGACGCCCTGACCCCCGCTCCCCCGTGATCCCCGTCCCCCGCCATCAGCCAGCCGACCCAGGAGCCAGCCCGGCCAGGAACCAGCCCGGCCAGAAACCAGCCCAGTCAGGAGCCAGCCCGGTCAGGAGAAGGCGAGTTCCTCGAGGACGGCGGGGTCGGTGACGTCGTGGCCGGCGGCGATCGCCTCGGCGTAGCGGCGGGCGTTCTGCGCGTCGAGGTCGTCGAAACTGCTCCCGCGCTTCCAGTAGGCCGCGGCGTGCAGCTGGGTGCGGTCCACCCCCAGCTCGTCGAGCAGGAGGCGCCGGATCGTCCGGACCTCTCCGGCTTCGGAGGCCACCCAGCCCGCCGCCACACCGGACGGGCGCGGCAACCCACCCACCGCGTCGACCAGGCCACCGGCGGGCACCCAGCGGACGTCGTCTCCCGGGCGCTCGGGCAGCAGCGGCTGGTCCCCCGCCACCGCACCACTGATCACCACGGTGGCGGACTGGTCGGGCGACAACGCGGTCAGGATGGCCGCGACCGCTGGCAGACCGCTGAGGTCGGCGAGAAGCAGCACCGTGTCGGCCACCCGCGCGGCGATCGGCCCCGGGACGAACTCGACCCGCATACCGATCAGCTCGGCGATGCCACCGTCGGCGGCGCCGTCAAGCCAGCGGGCTGTGAGCCCACCACGATGGACGTGTGCGTCGAAGACCAGCCGGTTCTCCGCCGGATCGAACGACCGCACGGTGAACGCCCGCGACACCCCCGGCTCGACCGCACCGGGGAACAGCCGGAACGCGTCGGCCGGAAGCTGCTCGGTGTACCCGGCGAAACCGTCGGCGACCAGCGTCACCCGCTGGAAGGACGGCGAGACCACGGCGACGGACTCCACCTGCACCGGGCAGCGCAGGAACCGCCCCGGCCGCTCGACCGACAGCGCTCGCACAGCCGCCTTCAGGTTCGTCATGCCGCGGCCACCCGTTCCGGACGGCGGCGATGATGGCCCCCACGAAGCCGACCGCGCCTGACGACCTGATCGTTCACGACGACTCCCCCGGTAGGTAAGGTTTACCTACAGTACGAGGGTGTTCCGCGCGGGTCAACGAACCCGCTGGCCGGTGCGCCCGCCGGTCTCACCCTCGGCTTCCTGCGCGCGAACCTGTTCTCGCGTACCGCGATGCACGTTCCGCCCTCGGCTCGCCCCGGCCTGGACAGCGACCTCGCTGACAAACTCGAGCGTCTCGAACATGTCGTGCCGCGCGCGCAGGCCGCCCCCGAGGCCCGGCTGTACGTGTTCGGGCAGCGGCGTGGTCCGGAATCCATCGCCGAAAAGATCTTCGCATTCACCCCCGACAAAGGACGACCCCTACTTCTGATCCGACCGCCGGCCCGTCACCACGATTCGTGGCCCGCCCAGGGCGGGCCGGCGAAAAGCAACGAAGCGCGCTGCCAGATGAGCAGATACTGGCACCCCCCCCCGAGAATTTTTCGTTTCGGCGCGAGTGCTGGGCGCCATGACGGCGGTAACGCAGGGTGGGCAGATCCAGCAGGACGCCCGTGGCGAGCGCGGAGCCGGCGAGCAGGGTCGCGGTGTCCTCCACACCACGCAGCGCAGCCCATCCACCGAGGGTGAACAGCAGGGTGCGCCGCCACATGACACCGGCGGGATGGATGGGTGGCAGGGTCCGCTCGGGCAGCGCTGCCTTCCAGGCGACGGCGAGGGCGCCGCGGACCAGCGGGCCGGCGGGTATCGCCAGCGGCGTGACGTGCAGGCTGCCGTCGGGGTGCAGGTCGCGGGCGTGCCCGGCGGCGAAGCCGGCGTCGGGATGGGCTGCCAGCGCACCGGACAGGGCGCCGAGGGCTTCGGGTTCGAGCTCATCGTCGGCGTCCAGGTTCTGGATCAGCGGCGCGGTGCACGCACCGAGGGCGATGTTGCGGGCGACGGCGGGACCCTCACGGGTGCCATGCGCGGCGATCTCGACCCGCCCGTCGTCGGTGGCACCGCAGGCGGCCAGCGTGGCCCGGATCGCCTCGGCCGGCCCGTCGATCTGGATACGCCACGTCCAGTGCGGATGGTGCTGGCGGCGCAGCGACTCCCACGCCGAGGGCAGGTAGTCCGCGTACTCAGCGTGCACCGCGGTGACCACATCCACCCACATGTTCGCAGTATGTACCGGGACGCACCTGATCAGTGTGGTAGATATGCCGAAAAGATCCGGTGAGAGAGGTCGCGTGGACGTTGCATCCATCAACAGCCGGCTGAGTCGCGCGGCTTCCGCCGCCGATTCCCGCGAGCTGGACGGGGTCTGCGAGACCGTCGCCGCCGAACTCGTCGACGCGGGTGTCGAACCGCCGTTCCGGATTCCGTCGGCGGACTTCACCGTGGATCCCTGGCTGATCTGCGCCGACCGTTACTGGCGGCGCCGGCTGCTGGCCGAGCCGACGATCGAGACCGCCGCCCGCTGCGCCCGCTGGCTGTATGACCACACCGACCCGGACGATCCGGCCGGTCCGCAGCCCCGCGCCATCCGCCCGGCCGTCATCGAGAAATGGACGCTGGGCTACGCCTTCATCACCCGGGACAGCGTCGAGTCCCGCCAGGACCTCAGCCTCGCCACCGGACGGATCGTCGAGCAGTACCAGGGGTCGGTCGACATCGCCGCCTTCGCCACGCTTTACCACGCCGGTAAGCTGCGGGCGAACTTCGCCTTCGACGAGCTGCGCCTGTTCCTCGACTCCTCCCTGCTCGCCGTCGCCGCCGGCCAGCACCGCGACGACCCTCTGTTCACCGCGCTGCGCGCCTTCGCCGCCCTGGGCAGTTCCACCATCACCATCGGCCACGGCCTTGATCTGCTGGATGCGGCCTGGACGGCGCCCGGGCGCACCCGCGCCGTCGTTGATGTCTGCCTGAACGCGCTGTGGGCGGCCAAGCGCTTTCCCGAACGGGGCGAGTGGCTGCGCCGGCAGGCCACCGAGGCCGTGGCGGCCTACCCCGACGACCACCTGTTCCATTTCCGGCTCGCCCGCGGCCACCGGTTGTGCGGCGACTACGCCGCGGCGCTCAGCACGATCGAGACCGCGCTACGGCTGTTGCCGGCGATCGGCTCGAGAATCAGCCACAACACGCTCCAGGAGCAGTACCTGCGCGAGCAGGAGTCGATCGAGGAGGGGCTGCTGCGCGCCGCCGAGACCAGCGAGCAGCGGGCCCGTTGGCAGCGCCAGGCCGCCGCCGACCGCGACCTGCGCCGAACCCTGTCGCGTTCGTCCATCCAGGCCGTCGAACTCGTGACCGTGTTCACCGCGGCCATCGCCTTCACCGTCGGGTCGTTCCCGATCACGCTTTCCGGCGATCTCTCCCTGGGCGCCCGGGCGCTGCTCATGGGCATCCTCGGCATCGGACTGCTGCTGTTCGCCGTCACCATCGTCGCCGGCACCTGGTACCTCACCGGCCAGCATCACAACGGTGACGACAGCCCGGGCCGCCGCCGCGAGCCGCGCCCCGGCCCGGACGACGACCCCGACGACAGCTGAACCCACCGCGCTCGCCGTCGCACTCGTCGTCGCGGACACACCCATGCGCTGTCGCACCGGCCGGTACCGCAACCGGAACAGCACTACGGATCCCCTTCCTGGATGCCTCATCGCAGGCCCGACCAGGCGCCCACCCGGCCGTCCGGGTGATTCCCTGACCACGCCGGAGTGGCTTCAGCCGAGCAGGCCGCTGAACATGTCCGGCGGCGGCTGCGCATACGGATTACGCCGCGGACGGCGCTGCGGATCGATGAAGGAGGGCGGAATGAAGGAGGGGCGGCGATCCCCACTCACGACGATCTGCCACTTCTCACGATGCACCCGCCGATGATGCCGGGAACACAACAGAACCAGATTATCGATTTTCGTCTCGCCCCCATCGACCCAATGCTTGACATGATGCGCATCACACCATGAAGATGGGCGATCACAGTACGGGAAAGCGCAGCAGACATCCCGGGAGACCAGCGCCCTGCGGATATGCGGCGGGACGATTCTTTCCGACCGGCCGACATCCAACGGGACGCTGTCGGGGCCAAGGATGATCCGGCCTACCTGCGCGTCACAGGAGATCCGAAGAATGGCTTCCCGCGAAAGCGGAAGGCCCCATTCGGTCATGGCCGGCTCGTTTCCGTCACCAAGAAACGTGTCCCATCCGATGACGACCGTGAGATGCGGCCGAGTCCCGCCGGCGGCCGGGCCGACATCCGCCGACAGCGCGCGGCGCACGAACTCGACCAACGCGTCCGCCCGCCGACGGGCGGGGCTGCGCAGGTCACGCACCCCGTTCTTGCCCGGCGCCGGAGCGGACAGCCCGTCCAGCGCGGTGCGCAGCAGGGCCGCACCCTCGGCGTCGAGCTCTCCGCGGATCAGCGTCGTGCCCTCCGGGGTGTCGACGAACGTCAGCCCCCGTGCATCCAGCGGATCATGCCACCGACCCCCACCAGCGAACGTGCCATCCACGTCACCGCCGGCGCCGCTTTCACAGCTGCCACCCTCGTCTTCGCCTTCGCTCTCCTCGCCGGCACAGCCCCGAGACCCGGAGTGCTCCCCCGTGCGGCTGTCCTCATGCGGATCATCGCCGCCCGGCGAAGTATCCACCTGGGTCAGCTGCTCACGCAGCCGGATCGCGGCCCTCTTCAACTGGCGCCAGTCGAGCTGGCTGGCATCCTCCAGCAGATGCGCCTCAGCCTTCGCCCGCACCGCCTCGGGCAGGTGCTCCGGCAGGACATCCAGCCCTTCCATGATCACTAAGGCATGATCTGCGCTGATCCGCGCGGCGGCCAACGCCTCACCCGTCGCCCGGTACGGGCCGGCGAACAGCTTCTCCGCCAGGGCCACCTGGCGGGCGGCTTCTGACTTGGGCAGCACCAGCCGCCCGGCCAGCCACCGCGCCAGATCAATCGCGCCGTCGTTCGACGCGAGCCCCCGATCCTGCGCCTCGAGCAGCATGATGCTGCGCACCGCGGCCAATCGCGCGTCCAGATCACGCAACGCGCAGATCGCCTCGGTCACGTCGTCGGATGACCAACGCCACGCCTGCGACCCCAGCAGGCCTTCGACCGTTGCGGCCAGCGCGCCCAGCAGGCTTTCCGCTTCCGACCGGCCATCACCCGACGCCTCACCCGCGCAGCTCCCGGACGAGTCGCAACCAGCTCCGCCCGTGAACTCGGAAACATCCTCCTCGGATTCGGTCGGGAACTCCTGCGAAACACGACCTGGAACAGCGCGATCAAAGGAATCGGAACCCGCGGGGACATCCTGCGCGGCAGGGATGTCAGGGGCGTCCGGGAAGCCACCATTCCCACCATCAGAACGAATATCTGCGGAGCCTCCGGGCGGCTCAGGGCCGGCGGCTCCATTCGGATGAATGAGCATGCTCTGACGATAGCTCGACCGAAGTCATATGTCGAACACATGTTCTAAATCTGTGGAAAATGGCCCTGTGGAAAACGCTGCCACCCGAACGGACTACGCGGTTCCATGGCCCATCGGATCGTGCGCGGACCAGACCCCACCACCCTGGTCGGTGGGCACGGTCGAAGTCAGGATCAACCGCCCGGCTTCGGGTGCGGCCCAGCCCGGCACCCGACCAGCATCCGAGCCCCCATCCGACACCGCCATCAGCTCCGCCGCCAGCCACCATCAGCCCCGCCGGCGACGGCGGCCCAATCGCCAGGGCAGTGCCAGCCGACAGTGCGGTGCCAGCCGACAGTGCGGTGCCAGCCGACATGCGGCGCCAGCCGGCAGAAACGGTGCCAGCCGGCAAAACGGTGGCGTCAGTCGGCGGTCGTGGTGTCGGCGAGGGCGGCGCGAAGCAGGAGGGCGACGGACTGGGCGAAGGTGTCCGCCGCGGGGTCGGCGAGGGTGGGGCCGACGGAGGCCAGCAGCGGAAGGTCGTCCACGGGGAGGGCGGCTCGGTGGCGGCGGCGAGCGGCCACCGCGGCGGGCAGGGCGTGCTGGTCGAGCAGTTCGCCGACCAGCAGATGCCAGCAGCCTCGATAGGCGATCGCGGCTGCGATCGGGGCGAGACCGGCGGCGACCAGATCGGCGAGGTTCGCCTCGTCGAAGGCCAGTGACTCAGCCGCCACATACTGCCCGGCGACCAGGACGTACGGCACCCACGGCCTCGCGGCGAGCAGGTCGTGCGCGCCGACCAGGCGGGCGGTGAGGCGTTCCAGCGGCGTGTGACCGGGCGCGTTCACCGGCAGGTGCGAGGCGACCCGGCCGAGCATGGCGGCCAGCAGGGCTTCCCGGTCGGCGATGTGCCGGTAGAGCGAGGTGGTCGCCGTGTCCAGTTCGGCGGCGACGGCCCGCATGGTGAGGCCGTCCAGCCCGACCCGGGCGACGACCTGCAGCGCCGCGTCGACGACCCGGGTCCGGCTGAGCCCGGGTCGCGGTCGCCGATGCCCGTAGCGGCCCAGCGGCGTGGCCGCCGCCACGACACCGGTGACCGCTCGCGGCGTGCCGTCGGGACTCAATGTGCCGTCGGGACTCAATGTGCCGTCGGGACTCAATGTGCCGTCGGGACTGAGCGTGCCGTCGGGACTCAGCGTGCTGCCGTCCGCACCGGGGGTCCCCACCTGGTCATCTTCGCACACCACAAGGTGCCATCCAGAAGCAAACTTAGGACTTCCTTACGCGAGCAATGTACGCGTAAGGTACGCCTAAGTTGTCCGGACACCGGGACAGCGATCTGGGACGAAGCGGGGAGCAGGCCTTGATGAACGTTGATGTCCGATGAGCGGGGCGCTGACCAGGCGGGGATTCGGGCGCGCCGGCATGGTGGCGCTCGGGGCGCTGGGTGTGCCGTCGCTGCTCGCCGCCTGCGGGGATGACTCCAGCGGCTCGGCGGGTCCCGTGGCGGCGGCCAGTTCCACGCCTCGGCGTGGGGGTACGCTGCGAGCGGCCTACGCCAGCAGCCCGGCCGACACACTGGACATCATCCACGGCCATGACGTGCTGGGATCGGTGCGCGGGCTCGCGGTCTACGAGCGGCTCGGCGACGCCCATCCGGATGGTTCGGTCACGCCGCGGCTGTACGAGAGCCTGACGCCGAACGCCGATGGTTCGCGGTGGACGCTCAAGCTCAAGCCGAACATCACGTTCTCGGACGGCAAGCCCCTGACGACGTCCGACGTGCTGGCGAGCTTCGCGGCGTTCACGGGTACCGAGAGCGGCGCGTCGATCGCGATGTTCGACGCGAAGGCGAGCAGGGCCACCGACGCGCGCACGGCGACGATCGCGCTGACCTCCCCCGTCTACGACCTGCCAGCCCGGGTCAGCGGCGTCGTCCTGGTGATCATGCCAGGCGGGAAGCCGGCGACGAAGCTCGGCGACGTGGTCGGCAGCGGCCCGTACAGGATCGAGTCCTTCACGCCGGGGCAGCGCACCGTCCTGACCCGGCGCACCGACTACTGGGACGGCGACGCCCGCGGCCACCTCGACCGCATCGAGCTCGTCGCCGCGGCGGACGCGAAGGCCCGGCTGTCGGCGCTGCGCTCCGGCCAGGTCGAGTGGGCCGACGACGTCGCCTACCTGGACGCGTCCACGCTGCGCGCGGACAAGGCCATCAGCATCCACCGCAGTGGCGCCCAGCAGGGCCTCGCGTGGTTCCTGAACATGTTCGCCCCGCCGTTCGACGACGAAAAGGTCCGCCAGGCGCTCAAGTACGCCGTGGACCGGCAGAAGATCGTTGACACCGCCCTGTACGGCTTCGGCAGCATCGGCAACGACCTGTGGGGCCGGGGCCTGCCGAACTACAACTCCGCGCTGGCGCAGCGCACCCACGATCCGGACATGGCCCGCGCGCTGCTACGCGAGGCCGGCAGGCCGCAGGTCAAGGCCGAGCTGCTGACCTCGCCGATCGGCCCCGGTCTGGTGGAGGCGACACAGCTGCTCGCCGAGCAGGCCCGCGCCGTCGGTTTCGACATCACGGTGCGAACCATCTCGCCGGACGTCTACTTCTCCCAGCCCGAGCAGTGGGCCAAGGCGTCCGGGGTGGCCTTCGCGCAGGTCGGGGCGTTCACCGACATGGCCCCCCTGATCTACCTCTCGGATGGCCCGTACAACTTCGGCTGGAAGAGGCCCGCCTGGGACACCGCCTACAACAAGGCCGTCGGTGACCAGGACGCGGCCGCCCGCAGGACCGCCTTTGACGACCTGCAGAAGCAGCTCTACGACACCGGCCCGGACCTGGTCTGGGGTTTCGCGCCGCGTCTGGTCGCGACCGCGCCGTCCGTCGGCGGCGTCGACGCGAACCCCAACTACGGGGTCGCCGACCTGAGCTTCGTCCACCGCACCGGGTGAGCCCGGCGTCCCCTGACCCGGACGTCTCCCCCGTCCCGGTCTCCGCTGTCGACAGCACGACTGGCACCCCCAGCACGGACGGCACCCCCAGCGCGGACGACTCGGGCAGGGGCGTCATGGACGCTGGCGGTGTGGGCCGAGGCCGGGGATGGGCTGAGCGGGTGGCCGAGCCAGGGCGGCGGCTGGCCGAGGCGGTCGCTGTCGTGCTTGGCGTGTCCGTGCTGGTGTTCGTGGCGACCTCGGCGTTGCCCGGTGACATCGTGCGGGCCCGGCTCGGGCCATACGCCACCGCGGAGCAGCTGCGCGCCGAGCGTGTCCGGCTCGGTCTCGACCAGCCGGTCTGGGAACGGTACGGCCACTGGCTCGGCGGTCTGCTACGTGGCGATCTCGGCCGGTCGCAGACCAACGATCTGCCGGTGACCACGTTGCTGTCCCGTCCGTTCGTCAACAGTCTGACGCTGGCGGCGGTGGCGCTCCTCGTCGTCACGGTGCTCGGCACGGTGGCCGGGGTACTCGCGGGTCTGCGTCCGGGTGGGCTCGCCGATCGGGTGCTGCTCGTCGGTTCGCTGACGGTCTCGGCGATCCCGGCGTTCGTCACCGCGGCGCTGCTCGTCGCGCTGTTCGCCGTGCGGCTGCACTGGCTGCCCGCGCTCGCGCTGGTCGACCCGCGCCACCCGGTGATCCTCCAACCACGGCTGCTGGCGCTGCCCGCGACGGCTCTGATCCTGAGCACCTTCGCCTACGTGACCCGCCTGATCCGCGCCAGTGTGCTGGACGCGGCCGCCACCCCGTGGGCGCTCGCCGCCGCACTGCGCGGGGTTCCCCGGTGGCGGGTGGCGACCCGGCACATCCTGCCGGCCGCCCTGCCGGTGGTCTGCCAGGCGGCGGCGCTGACCTCGATCGCCCTGGTGACGAGCGTCGTGGTCGTCGAGATCGTGTTCAGCTATCCGGGTATCGGTGGGGCGCTGCAGACCGCGGTCTCCCAGCGGGACGTCCCCGTCATCCAGGCCGTGACCGTCGTCGTGGCGGTCTTCGTCGTCACGGTGAACGCGTTGGCGGACGCCGCCATGTACCTGCTCGCCCCGAAGTCCCGGCGGTCCCGGTGAGAGCCCGGCGGTCCCGGTGAGAGTCAGGTGGTCCCGGTGAAGGCCCGCGCCCCCCGATCGGACCTGCTGCTCGGCCTGCTGATCATCGCCCCGCCGGTGCTCGCGACGCTCGTCGGCGGGCTCGTCCGCCCGTACTCGGCGACCGCGAGCGTCGGGCCGCCGCTGGCCGGTCCGAGCGCGGCGCATCTGCTTGGCACCGACACCCTCGGCCGGGACGTCCTTTCCCGCCTGTTGCTCGGCGGGCGCGGTCTGCTGCTGGTCACCCTGCTCGCGGTGCTGGCCGCGCAGGTGTTCGCGGTCCTGTTCGGGGTGCTCGCGGGCTGGCTCGGCCGGTACGGCGCGCGCGCCCTGCTCGGTCTGTTGGACGTGGTCCTCGCCGTCCCCGCGGTGGTGGTGCTCGCCACGGCGGCGAGTGCGGTGGGTGCCGGCGGGGCCGCGGTGTTCGTCGCGATCGTCGTCGTCCTCGTCCCGACGACCGCGCGGGTGGTGTACGTGTCGACCCGCACCCTGGTCGCCGAACCGTTCGTCGAGGCCGCGGTGCTGTGTGGCACCCCGACCCGCCGCATCCTGACCCGCGAGCTCCTGCCCAACCTGTGGACCATCATCGTGGCCGGGACGGGCAGCCGCGTGGTGGAGTCCGTCTTCGTCATCAGCGCGGCGGGTTTCCTCGGCTTCGGTCCGCAACCGCCCTCCCCCGACTGGGGCCAGATGATCAGCGAGAACAGCGCCGGGGTGGCACTCGCCCCCTGGTCCGTACTGGCCCCCGCCCTCGCCATCACGATGCTCGCCATCGGCGTCACCCTGCTCAGCGACGCCTGCGTGGCCCGTCTGGACCAGACCACCCGCGCGGACCGCCCCGCCCGCTCTGCCCACGCGGACACAGACCGCGCGGACCGCGCGTGATTCCGAAGATCGCCGTACGGGAGCTGGGCATCCACACCCCGGGCGGGCACCCCATCCTGGACGGAATATCGCTGGAGCTGGCCGCCGATGCGACGCTCGCCGTCATCGGCCCGTCCGGTGCCGGCAAGTCGACCCTGGCCATGGCCCTGCTCGGTCATCTCGGTCCCGGCCTGCAGCACACCGGTGGCACGGTGGCGATCGACGACGTGGACGTCTTCGCCCGCCACTCCCCCCGCGCCCGGGACCTGCACAGACGCCGCGTCCGCTACCTCCCGCAGGACCCAGCCGCCGCCCTTACCCCAACCCGGCGCGTCTCCTGGCTCCTCACCGAGATGCTCACCATCGTCGCCACCCCGCACCACCACGCTCCCGGCGTTCCCGGCAGCCCCGGTGTTCCCGGCAGCCCCGGTGTTCCCGGCAGCCCCGGCAGCCCCGGCAGCCCCGGCAGCCACGGCAGCCCCGGCAGCATTCTGGATGACCGGTCGGACGCCGGACCAACCCGACGGCGCGGCCGCGGGCACCCGGCGCGGGCGCGGACGAACGGGAAACCCCAGGTCGGCGGGTCGGCGCCGACCAGACGAGAGACGCGGGCGGCGCGGGCCATCGCCGTCCGGGCGGCGTTGCGGGCGGTCGGGCTACCGGACGATCCCGGTTTCCTCGCGCGTTATCCCCACCAGCTCTCCGGCGGCCAGCGCGGACGACTTCTGCTCGCGCTGACGCTGGTCGGCGAGCCGGACGTGCTCGTGCTGGACGAGCCGACCGCGAACGTCCCCCCCGAACAGGCCACGGCCCTGCTCACCCTGATCGGCGATCTGCGCGCGCGACGCCCGTTCACCCTCGTCCTGATCAGCCACGACCTGGACGCGGTGCGGAGCCTGCCAGGCCCGGTCGACCTCGCCGTCCTCGACGCCGGCCGCCTCGTGGAGCACGGTATGCCCCGTGACCTGCTCGAACGCCCCCAGGCAGCGGCCACCACCGCGCTGGTCACCGCCGCCCGCCGGCTATGCCCCACCATCCCGGACGCACCCCCGTCCCCCGAACTGACCATGACCGCCCAGCCCGATCCGGCGGCAGCGGTCCGCCCGGATCCGGGTGCTCTCCCCGCACCGGCGACATCCGGGAAGGCAGCCCCATCCGGGAAGGCAGCCCCATCCGGGAAGGCCGACCTGTCCAGGAAGGCCGACCTGTCCAGGAAGGCCGAGCCGGCCAGGAACGCGGAGCCGGCCGGGGAGGTGGTGTTGCGTGTCGCGGGACTGCGGGTGTCGGCGGGAGGCGGGCGGCAACGGGTCGAGGTGCTGCGGGGGGTTGATCTGACGGTCCGGCGCGGCGAATGTGTCGGGGTGATCGGCGCGTCGGGGGCCGGGAAGACGAGCCTGGCCCGGGCGGTGCTGGGTCTGCACCCCTGGGACGCGGGCAGCGTCGAGCTGGACGGGGTACCGCTGGGGCCCGCGGCGGTGCGACGTCCACCGCGGCAGCGTCGAGGCATCGGCTATGTGTTCCAGGACCCGTACACCTCGTTGAACCCGCGCCGTCCCGTCGGCGCCGGCGTGGCGGACGCCTACCGGCTGGCCGCCGACGACACCCGCCCGCGCTGGGACGGCAGGGCCACGGTGGCCGGGCTGTTGGCCGAGCTCGGGCTTGATCCGTCGCTCGCGTCCCGGCGACCGGGGCTGCTCTCGGGCGGCCAACGGCAGCGGTTCGCGCTTGCCCGCGCCCTGGCGACCTACCCGGATGTGCTGATCTGCGACGAGGTGACCTCCGCCCTGGACGCGGTGTCGACCGACGCGCTCTGCCAGCTCATCCGCCGTCTCGTCCGCACGCACCGGCTGGCCGTCGTGTTCATCAGTCATGACCGGGGCGCCGTCGGTGCCGTGGCCGACCACATCCTCGAGCTGCGTGACGGCCACCTCACCGCCCGCTCCTAGCCGGCGATGTTCGTGCCGCCGTGCGTTCTCACGCCGCGATCGGCGAGGCGCGGGCTAGGTGTTGGCGCCGGTGGGGACCGAACCGCCGTCGCCGCGGGTGGGGGTGGGGAGGCCGGCAGGCGCCACGCCGTCCGATGCGGGGGTGTCGCCGTCCAGGGTGGATGTGGGACCGGGGCCGGTGGGGGCGGGGCGGACCAGGGTCAGGACGGCGGCGCCGGCGAGGAGGCCGGCGATGCCGCAGACCAGGAAGATGCGGTCGAGGCCGGCGGTGAAGGCGGTGCGCAGGGCGTGGTCGGCGGCGTCGCGGGCGGCGGCGGGGACGCGGGTGAGCAGTTCGGGGGCACCGCCACCGGACAGGGCGCTGGCGGCGGCGGCGGGGTCGTCGAACTGGCCGCTGCCGCGCAGGCTGTCGCGGGCCTGGCTGGCCAGGGCCGTCCCGAAGACGGGGACGCCGACGGCGAAACCAAGCTGGCGGAAGGTGTTCATCGCGCCGTTGGCCATGCCGGCGCGTTCCGGCGGGGCGGTGGTGAGGGCGGCGGAGGCGAGCACCGGGGAGGCCAGGCCGACGCCGATGCCGGTCACGACCAGGCCGGCGAGCAGGGCGGTCCAGCCGGAGGAGGGGGCTACCAGCATGTCCAGCAGGGTGCCGATGCCGACCAGCAGAAGTCCGGCGCCGATCGAGTAGCGCGCGGGGACGCCGTGCAGCAGCCGTCCGCCGGCCCCGGCGACGACGAACGACACCCCGGCGAGCGGGGTGAGTACCAGGCCGGCCTTCACCGGGCCGAGACCGAGCACGGTCTGCGCCCACACCGAGACGAACACGAGGTTGGCGAACGCCGCACCGGTCAGCACGAGACCGCCGAGCATCAACGCGGAGAACGACGGGCCGCGAAACAGCCGCGGATCGAGCATCGGGTCGGTCCGCAGCCGTTCGACGATCACGAACACGACCACCGCCACCGCGGCGCCGATCAGGCAGCCGAGGGTCACCCGATCCGACCAGCCCCTGTCGCCGGCCTCGATCAGGCCGTAGACGAGCAGGGACACGGCGGCGGTGAACAGGACGGTGCCGGGCACGTCGATGCGGGCACCCGCGCGCTCGCGGGACTCGGCGACGTACCGCACCGCGATGATGATCGCTATCACGGCGATCGGCAGGTTCACCAGGAAGATCGCGCGCCAGCTGACGTGCTGGGTGAGCAGTCCACCGAGGATGGGGCCCAGCGCCGCGGCCGCACCGTTGACCGCGCCCCACACGCCGAACGCGATGCCGATGTCCCGGCCACGGTAGGTGGCGCCGAGCAGCGCCGCGTTGGTGGCGAACATCGCCGCGCCACCGAGCCCCTGCACCCCGCGGGCGGCGATGAGGAACTCGGTGCTCTGCGCGAGCCCGCAGGCCAGCGACGCGCCGGCGAACACGACCAGGCCGGCCAGGAACACCGCGCGCCGGCCCACCAGGTCGGACGCCGAGCCGATCGCCATCAGCAGCGCGACCAGCACCAGCACGTAGATGTCGACGGTCCACTGCAGGTCGGTGAACGACGAGTCGAGCGCGCGGGCCATCTCCGGGAGGGCGACGCTCACGATCGTGATGTCGACCAGCAGCATGAACGTGCTGAGCGACACCGTTATCAGGGGTAGCCACTTACGCATCGGAACCGCTCCCTACAACGCCAGGATGGACGGACCTACGGGGTGGATGTCTGCGGAAGGCGGGCGAGGGTGGCCGTGGGGTCGGGGGTCGCCCCCACCGGGGCGATGCGCCAGCCCGCGGCGGCCCGGCGGCGTTTCCAGAAGGCGGCGTAGCGGCCGCCGGCCCCGATGAGCTGGGCGTGGGTGCCGGCCTCGGCGATGACACCCTGATCGAGGACGAGGATCTGGTCGGCCTGGGTGACAGTGCCCAGCCGGTGGGCGATGACGAGCACGGTGCGGCCGGCCCGCAGGGCGCTCAGGGCCTCGGCGACGGCCTGTTCGTTCTCCGGATCGAGGGCCGAGGTGGCCTCGTCCAGAAGCACGATCGGGGCGTTCTTGAGGATGGCGCGGGCGATCGAGACCCGCTGGCGTTCACCGCCGGACAGGGTGCTGCCGCCCTCACCGACCCGGGTGTTCCAGCCGTCGGGCAGCCGGTCGGCGATCTCCTCGACCCGGGCCAGCCGGGCCGCGGCCCGCACATCGGTGTCGGTGGCATCCGGACGGCCGACCCGGATGTTGTCCTCGATCGTGCCCTCGAACAGGTAGACGTGCTGGAACACGACGGAGACCAGCGACATCAGCTCGTCGGTGGCGATCTGGCGGACGTCCACCCCACCGATGCGCACCGCGCCGGAGTCGACGTCGAAGAACCGGGCGATGAGCCGGGTGACCGTCGTCTTGCCCGCGCCGGACGGGCCCACGAGCGCCGTCGTCGTTCCCGCGGGCAGCCGCGCGGACACCCCGGACAGCACCCGCCGTCCCGCCTCGACGTCGGCCGGTGACCCTTCGACCGGGGCCGGCGAGTGGACCAGGGCCGGCGGGTAGCTGAACACCACGCTGTCGAACTCGATGGTGGTGCTGGTCGGATGGCGTGGGGCGGCCGGTTCGGGCAGTTGCGGGACGGCGAGCAGATGCTCGATGCGGGCCACCGCCCGGTCGGCCTTCTGCAGTTCGGTGCCGAGCACGGCGGCCTCGGTCAGCGGTTCGACGAACCGGGCCGCGAGGACCAGCAGGGCAAGCAGGGTCGGCGCGTCCAGGGAGCCGCCGAGGGCCAGGTCGGTGCCGACGACGATGAGCACGGTGAACGCGGCCTGGACCGCGACCGCGAACCCGATCAGACCGGGGACGGCCCGACTCAGCTGGCGATGCCCGGCCTCACGCTGGCGGACGAGGGCGTCGTCGAGCGCGCGGGCGGCGGAGCCGGCCGGCCCGCGGCCGAACACCCGCAGGACCCGCTGCGCCCGGGCGAACTCGAGGATCCGGGCACCCGCCGACACCTGCGCCTCGTCGCTGGCCACGTCGGCGGCGCGGGAGAGCCGGCTGGCCCAGCGGTACACCACCGCCAGCACCGGGATGGTCAGGGTCGCGGCGAGTGCGAGCCGCCAGTCGAAGGCGTACATCAGCGCGACGACGACGGCCGGGGTGACGAAGCCGGTGAGCAGCGGACGCAGCAGGTGGGCGAACACCCCCATGACGTCCATGACATCGCGGGTGGCGAGCTGGTTGACGGCGGCCGTCCGGTCGGCGGAGAACCAGCCCAGGGGCAGGGCGGCGACCTTCGTCCCGATCCGGTGGTGCACCGTGCGGGACAGGCCGGCGCCGGCGTTCGCGCTGGCCAGCAGGCCGATCTGGTGGGCGACGCCGTAGCCGAGGGTGACCCCGGCCAGGGCGATCACCCAGGGCCAGACGCTGTCCGGGTCGTCGCCGAGCAGGGCCCGCAGAATGGGCACGAGCAGCACGAACGCGGCGCCCTGCAGCGCGGCCGCCGCGACCAGCCAGCCCAGCAGCCGGCGCAGTTCACCGCGGTGTTCGGGGCCGAGCAGAGCGAACAGTCGGCGGATCATCGTCCCTGCTCCGTTCCGGTCGGGAGGCCGGGCTGGTCATGGCCGGATCGCTCATGACCGGGCTGCTCGGGGATGGGCTGCTCGGGGATGGGCTGGCTGTCGGCGGCCTGTTCGTGGGCGGCCCACATGTGGGCGTAGCGGCCGCCCGCGGCGACCAGGTCGCCGTGGGTGCCGCGTTCGGCGATCCGGCCGTCGGCCAGCACGACGATCTGGTCGGCACCGACGATCGTCGCGAGCCGGTGGGCGATGACGAGCACCGTGCGGTCGCGGGTCAGTTCGGACAGCGCGTCCTGGATGTCGGCCTCGGCCTCGGGGTCGGTGAACACCGTCGCCTCGTCCAGGACGATCACCGGGGTGTCGGCGAGCAGGGCACGGGCGATCGCGACCCGCTGCGCCTCACCGCCGGACAGCTGGGCGTCCTCACCGACGACGCTGTCGTAGCCGCGGGGCAGCGCGCGAATCCGCTCGTCGACGCGGGCCGCCCGGGCGACGGCCCGGACCGTGGCGAGGTCCGCGTCCGGTCGGGCCAGCCGGATGTTGTCTCCGATCGAGGCGCGCAGCAGGTGGGTGTCCTGGAAGACGAACGCGACCCGCCGGTAGAGCTCCTCGGGGTGGAGCTCACGCACGTCCACCCCGTCCAGGCGCAGGGCACCGTCGGTGACGTCGTCGAAGCGTGGCACCAGGGACGCGAGTGTCGACTTGCCGGAGCCGGACGCCCCGACCAGCGCCGTGATCGTCCCCGGGGCCAGCGTGAGGTCGATGCCACGCAGCACCTCGGTCCGTCCGTCGTAGGAGAACCGCACGCCGTCCAGCACGACCTCGGCACCGACAGCATCGGCGGGAGGGGTGGGAGGGGTGGGAGGGGTGGCCGTGGCGGCGAGGGGCAGCGGGGGCACGGCCAGCACGCCTCGCACGTTCACGGCGGCCTGGTGCGCGATACGCATGTTGTAGATGCCGTAGCTGAGCGCGAGGATCGGCGCGGACAGGCCGGTGCCCAGCAGCGCGAACGGCAGCAGGTCGACACCCGACAGATCGGCTCGTGTCACCAGCAGACCACCACCGGTCAACACGACGAGCAGCGCGACCACCGGCGAGAGCAGGATCTCCGAGATCGCCCGCAGGCCGATCGTCGAGGTCACCCAGCCCCGGAAGAACGTGGCGTAGTCGTCCGCCGCCGCGAGAAAGCGGTCGTGCGCACCCCGGGCCCGCCCGAAGATCTTCACGACGGAGATGCCGTCGACGAACTCGACCGTGCTGGCGCTGATCGCCCCCATCGCCTGGTCGAACTCGCCGAGCTGGGCGCCGACCGCGCCGAGGTTTCGGGCGTAGAAGTAGAGCCCGACGACCAGCGGCGCCAGCGTGATCAGCGCCATCCGCCAGTCGACCCAGAACAGGTAGCCCAGGGTCACCAGCGGGCCGACCGCCGCCGCGGTGATCTCCAGGCGGGAGTGCGCGACCAGGTGGTGCATGGTCGCCACGTCCTCCTGGACGGCCTTCTTGACGCCCCCGGAGTTGCCCTCGGAGAACCAGCCGAGCGGCACCCGGCCCAGGTGGGCGAGGACCCGCCGGCGGATGTCGAGCTGTAGCTGGTTGTCTGCGAAATGGCTGACCCCGCCGGCCGCGGCGAGCAGGACCAGGCGCACCAGCACCGCCCCGGCGGCCACCCAGGTGACCGCCCAGGCCCGATCGTGATCGACCGGGCCGTCGGCGAGCAGGGTGCGCCCGAGCTCCGCGACCGCCACGAACGGGACCACGCCGACGGCGGTGGCGACGGCCTGCACGGCGGTGGCCAGCCACAGCCGGCCTCGGATGGGTCGCAGCAGCACCCCGAGCGCCGCTCGATCTTCGCTCATCTGTCGACCTTCGCTTGACGTCTGGATTCGCCGGACAGCGTCCCGCCCATCTTAGACACTGTCTAACAGCTTAGGTCAACCTTAATAGGTGCCGGGCGCCCCTGGGATCGACAGTTAGGGTGACGACATGGATCGGCCCAGTTCCTCGCGCTCGCGTCCGGCCGCCGGGCTGCCGCCGATGACGGCCGACAAGATCGTGGATGTGGCCCTCGAACTGACCCGCGCCTCAGGCCTGGACGGCTGGTCGATTCGCCAGCTCTCCGCCGCCCTGGAGGTCTGGCCTGGTGTGATCTACCACCACGTGGGTGACCGCGAGGCGGTTCTCGACGCGATCACCAACCGGGTGATCGCGCTCATCCCGGTGCCCGACCCCGGCCTCGAGTGGCGGGAGTGGTTCCGTCACCTGCTGCATGACGGACGTGGCGTGCTGCGCCAGTTCCGGGGGCTGGCCCGGCGGGTGGTGCTGATGGGGCCGACCGTGCCGGCGGCCCTGCCGACGATCGACCGGGGCATCCAGGTGCTGCAGCGGGCCGGGTTCGGCGCCGATGCCACCCTGGTCTACCGCTTCCTGCTCAACACCGCGTTCATGATGGTCGCGGTGGAGGACGACCGCGACGATCGGCCCGAGTCCCGCGGTCGGATGGCCGAGGTGCTCGGTGACTTCCAGGACGACGGGCCGCCCGGGCTCGCCGCGGCCAGCGTCGACACCCTCGCCCGGGCCCGCGACCCACGGCCGGCCGCGGTCCTGGATCTGGAGTTCTACGAGTTCACGGTGGAGCGGGCGCTGGACGGCGCCGCCAGCTGGCTGACCACCCTGAGCCACCACCCCTGAACCCGGCCCGGCACCGTCCGGCCCGGCCCGGCCCTCGACCAGACGGCCAGCGGCGCGGCGGTCAGCGCAGGGGCAGGTCGGAGGTGCGGCCGAACGCGGACGCGTCCTGGAGGCGCAGGGCCAGGTCGGTGCGCCGCAGGACGCCGAGCTTGCCGTAGACGCGCTGCAGGTGGTTCTCCACCGTCCGCACCGACACGACCAGCCGGGAGGCGATCTCCCGGTTGGACAGGCCGACCGCCGCGAACCCGGCGACCTCCCGCTCACGTGGGGTGAGCTCCCCGCCGGGCACCGCGAGGCCGTCGGCGGGGGTGGCCGGGGCGCCCGCCTCGGCCTCGGCGCACACCCAGGGCGGTAGCGGACCCTGACAGCGGGCGGCGAGGTCGGCCGCGCGGCGGCGGACCAGCCGGCCGCGGCGGTGCTCGCCTCGTTCCTCGTGCGCGACCGCCGCCTGCAGGGCGGCCTCGGCGGCCAGCGGCAGCAGGCCCGCCTGGGCGAACCGTCGGGAAACCTCCAGCAGGGCGTCGCCGTTGCCGTCGGCCAGTGCCTGGACGTGTGCGGAGCGCACGTGGGCGACGTCCTGCGCGCCGATCCGGGCGACCAGGGCGGCGCAGCGGGCGGCCGCTGCCCGGGCGACGCCGACCCGCGCGGCCACGTGCAGGACCTCCACCGCGCGGGTGACCCGGCCGGCGGCGAGCAGGGTGTCGGCCCACTGCAACGCGAGGGCCACCGCCTTCGACCGGTCCCCGGCGTGGGCGAACACGACGATCTCCTCGATCGCCACCCAGCCGCGGACGACGGCGAGGCCGCCATCGGGTCCGCACAGGGCGCGGGCCGCCGCGATCCCCAGGATCGCCTCGGCGTGCGCGCCGGTCTCCGCGAGTGCCCCGGCGAGCTGGGCCCGCAGCCACGCCCGCACGTAGGGCCCGCCGACGGCGTCCGGTGGGCCCGCGCCCGACCCGCAGGCCCGTCGCAGCAGCTCCAGCGCCTCCCCCGCCTGGCCGCACAGCCGCAGGTGGCGGGCCTCGACCAGGACGGCGAGGGGATTCCAGACGGTTCGACCACCGGTCTGGGTGAGCCGGGTGTGCACCTCGCGTAGCGCCGCCGCCGACTGGGTGGAACGGCCCAGGGCCAGGCAGGCGTGCGCGGTGGCCAGCTGATGGGGCAACCAGTGCCGATCGGCCCACCTGTCCAGGGCGCCAGCGTGGACGTCGAGCAGGTGCAGCGCCCCGGCCGCGTCCCCGAGTTCGGTGCGGGCCAGCGCCATGAGCGGTAGCGCCTCGCGGACCAGCGGCGAGTCGGCCCGTTCCCCGGCGATCGCGGAACGCATCAGGGTCAGGGCTGGCGGCACCCGGTCGGCGAACAGCCAGACGATCGCCCGGGTGGCCGGCAGCGTCGCCGCCTCGTCGGGGTGCGCCGCGGCCTGCGCGTCGGCCAGCAGCGCCTCGGCCTGCTCGATCTGACCGAGTCCACCGGCCAGGTTCAGCGCCCGGGAGCGGACCACGTCCGCCGGCAGCTGGGCCTGGGCCCGGTCGTGGTGGCGACGGAAGACCTCCTCGGCTTCGGCGTGCCGGCCCTGCCCGGTCAGGGCCCGCGCGAGCAGCGGTTCGATCCGCGCGCGGGCCAGTGCCGGTTCGCGGACCGCGACGGCGAGCCGACACAACCGTTCGACGAACTCCACGTCGCAGGTGTCCGCGGCGCGCTGAGCGGCCTCGATCAGGTCGGCCGGGGCGGGCAGCTGGCCCGCGTCCAGGCGTAGTCGGACGGCCCGCGGCAGGTCGGTGTGCCGGCGCAGGCCGGTGCGTTCGATCGCCGCGGCCAGGCGTACCCGCAGCCGCCGGGCCGTCAGCTCCGGCAGGGAGTCGACGAGCACCTCGCTGTACAGCGGGTAGTTCAGCCGCAGGGCGACGCGGCGCCCGGTGCCGTCGGCCACCACGATCCGCCGTCGGTTGAGGGATTCGGCCGCGGCGGACAGCTCCGCGACGACGGGCAGGTCGGCCTCCAACGGCTCGGCGAGCGCCACCATCGTGACGAGTTCGACCTCGTCCGGCTCGAGTTCGGCCAGCCGCAGCCGGACGAGGTCGGCCAGCCGGCTGCCGCTGGTCACCTGCCCGGACCAGCGCCACACGCCCTCGTCGCAGCCGAAGGTGCCCTCGGTGAGCGCGTGGCCGACCAGCTCGCACAGGTACAGCGCGTTGCCGCGGGTGAGCCGGTGCAGCCGGGTGAGGGTCGCCGCGTCGACCGAGCCGCCCAGCCGGGCCCGGACCATCGTGTGCACCTCGTTCTCGCCGAACTCGGCCAGGTCGAAGCGTTCCGCGAGGCGTTCGAGCCACAGCCGACTCACCCCGCGGTGCTGGTACTCCCCGGAGCAGACGGCGGCGATCAGTCGCACCCTTCCGGTGGCCACGAGATGGTGCACCATCGCCGCCGAGCCGGATTCCAGCAGATGCGCGTCGTCGATCCCGAGGACCACCGGCCGCTCCCGGGCGTCGACGTGCGCGGCCAGCGTCACCAGCAGGGAGCCGGGTCGGTCCGGGTCGGTGCCGTGCGGCGCGTCGACCAGCCAGACGGGTTCGCCGGTCTGCTCGAGTTCGGCGAGCGCGGCCCGCAGCAGCCGGGTCTTGCCCACCCCCGGCTCACCGACCAGCACCACGCTCGCGCCTCGGCGCACCGCGCCGACCACGGCGGCGAGTTCACCGTCGCGGGCGGCCAGCGGCCAGATCTGGTTGCTGATGGCCGGGCCGCCGCCGGTGGGTGACGCCGGCCACGGCCGGCGCCGATCCACGGCCACCGCACCCGCAGGTTCGCCCGTACCGCCCCGGCCGCCCACACCGAGCCTGCCGGACGGATCGACCTGGCCCGGCGATGTGGTCACGGAGCGGCAGCGGGAGTCGCTACGCACCGGAGCACCGGGCCGAACAGGGAGCTGGGGCGACAGACCGTCGTGGATCCCGTGTTCTCCGCATACGTCCCATCCTGTTGAACGTCCGCGTGTCTGGGAATGTCCCGTACCCATGTCCGGAACGGGACCCGAACTATGTCGCCACCCACCGGAGAAAGGCCTCTGCTCGCTCCTTCTCCTTCTCCCGCGAGGCTTTCACCGGGCTTCTTCGACCGGCGGGCAACACCTTCACTCGGAGCACCTGACATTTTTCCGCCCGGCGCACGGTTCCCCCTCGGACGCCAGCTGGATAAACCGGATCGAGCAGTTGGAAAAGCCGTCGGAGGGCCGGACCGAGGTGCCCCGAAACGGCGATCCGGGCACAACCCCTAGACACTGTCCAACAGCTTAGGTCAACCTAAGTGGCCCACACGCTGAGCGTCAAGCACACGACACCCTTACCCCATCGGACTCCCGTCACAGTGCGATCAGCCCTACTCTTGCTAATACGGCTTAAATCGCCCAACTGTGACGGCCGGACGCCCCGCCGGCAGGCCGCCGACCGGAACGCGGTACTCGCGGTGCGTCACCGGCGACGGGTCAGGGAGCGGCGGATCGGGTGGTGACGGGACAGCTCACGCGCCAGCCGCCGCTCCAGGCGCGTCAACGGCATCTCGGGACACAGCCGTTCGGGGTGGCCCGCGGCCGGTCCCCCCGACCCCACGCCCTCGCGACCCGACAGTTCGCCCGGAACATCCGGTCCTTCCACCACCGGATCGTCCGACGGGACGGCCATACCGGACATGCCGCTCCCGAACGCCACCATGCACGTCCACAGTTCCGCGACGAGCCGGCGAGCCAGCCGCCGGACCAGGGCGGCACCGGCGGGCGGCCAGAACCGGGGGCGGTACCAGCCCGACCCGGCCGCGCTCACCGGCGGCGACGCACCGCGCAGCAGGTCATCGGCTGGCGGCGCCATCGCGGGCTCTCCGGCTCTGCCGCAGGACGTCGGTGACCATCGCATCCATCAGTGACTGACCGTCACGGGTCATCACGGACGCGGCGTGGAACTGCATCGAGGCGAATCCGTCCCCGCGCAGCGCGTGCACTTCCGAGGTCGCGGTGTCGCGTGCCACCTCGACCGGGCCACGCGCACCCGGCACACCCGGCAGCCGGGACTGCGAATGCAGCGCCACGTAGGTGTTGTAGAAGTACACGGGCTCGAGCCGGTCGAACAGTTCGATGGTGCGCCGCACACCCTGGTTGGGAACCGCCATCCGCACCACCGGGAAACCCAGCAGATCGCACAGGACCTGATGGCTCAGACAGACCGAAAGGAACGGAATCTCGAGATTGAGCAGGCTGCTGGTGATGGCCCGCAGACTGGCGATCTTCGGATTCCGGTGGTCGCGCGGATCACCCGGGCCTGGCCCGAGCACGACCAGGTCCATACCGTGGACGCGGTAGGGCTCGTCGAACCGGCGTACGGTGACCTCGAACCCGAGGGAGCGCAGCTGGGCTGCGCCCATCGCGGTGAAGGTGTCCTCGGCGTCCACGACCAGCAGCCGGCCACGTCCGCGCGGGCGGGTCCGGGCCGGCGCCAGCCAGAACGGGGCCAGTGGCTGGTTGCGGTGCGCCAGCGCCCGACGCACCGCCGGATCATCCCCGAGTCGGACCCGGCGGTCCACCCGACCAGGCAGCGCGTGGACCGCCGTCCCGGGGATCACCGCCTGGGCCGCCGGCGTCGCGGGGACCGAAGCGGGTGCGGCGGGTGCGGCGGCCGCGTGGACGAGGGCCGGGCGCGGGGCGGGCGCCCGGCGCAACGCGCCCAGCAGGCCGGCGGCCTTGGCCCGGGTCTCCTGCGCCTCCGCGACGGGACTGGAGTCACGTACCAGGGTTGCGCCGACGGCGACCCGCATCCCGCCGGTGTGGTCGACGTCGCCGGTGCGGATCAGGATCGCCGAGTCGAGCCGCTGGCCACCGAGGGCGTCCCAGCCGATCAGCGCGGCCACCCCGGCGTAGTAGCCGCGTGGCGACGGCTCGAACCTGGCGATGACCTCGCAGGCGCTCTGCAGCGGGCTGCCGGTCACGGTCGGGGCGAACAGCGTCTCGTGCAGGATCTCGCGCACGTCGCGGGTGCTGTGGCCGACGATGCGGTATTCGGTGTGGGCGAGGTGGGCCATCTCCTTGAGGTGCGGGCCGACGACGCGGACGTCGTCGCACACCCGGCTCATCATCTTCAGTTCCTCGTCGAGGACCATGTAGAGCTCGTTGGTCTCCTTGTCGTCGGCGAGAAAGGCGAGCACCTCGGGGACGCTCGGGCCGGTGGCCGGGTAGCGGTAGGTGCCGCTGATCGGGGTCATCACGGCGGTAGCGGTGTCGAGGCTGACGTGACGTTCGGGGCTCGCCCCGATGAACGTCCGCTCGCCGGTGTGGATGAGAAACGTCCAGTAGGCGCCGAGTTCGCCGGCGAGCAGGCGGCCGAACAGGGCCAGCGCGGCCCGCACCGACCAGTTGTGGATGTCGACGGTGAACGTACGCTTGAGCACGAAGTTGGCCCCGGCACCGGAGCCGATCTCCTCGGCGAGCACCCGGCGCACGAGACCCGCGTACTCGTCGTCGGACAGGTCGAACCGGCCGTCACCGACCTCGATCGGCCAGTCCGCCACCAGGCGCAGCAGGTCGTCGACGGCGATCCGGTCCTCGGCGGTGATGCCCATCGCGAGCAGTGGTTCGCCGTCGTCGTGGTGGGCGTAGCCGCGTTCGCCGATCAGCCGGTAGGGCAGCAGCGCCAGCGTGTGATGGCCCCCGGGTGGCCCGTGCGCCGGGACTGGCAGCGCCGCCGTCCCGGCGACCTCGGTGAACGCACCGCGCAGCAGTTCCAGCTGCCCCACCGGCCCGCTGTCCGGGCGGTGCAGCAACGCGAACGCCGAGGACCCGGCGTCCGGCGAGGTCAGGAAGTCGATCGGGGTGGTCACCCGCGCTCACCACCCACGTCGAGCGGGAGCGGGCACGACCTCGCCGAGCCGGATGTCGTCGGTCACCGGTTGTGCGTCCAACGACCGCAGCAACATCGAGGTCGGGACGACCGCCGCGCAGCGGGTCGCCGCGTAGTCGAGGGCCATCCGGTGGAACTCGGGGGAGAAGTCGGCCACCGCGTCGGCGGCGACGAACACCCGGATGTCGTTCGCGAACGCCTCGGCCGCGGTGAGCAGCACGCCGACGTGCGCGTACACCCCACAGATGACCATCTGGTCGCGGCCGGCGTTACGCATCAGTTCGAGCAGCGGCGACCGGTGGAAGGCGCTGGCCCGCCATTTGGTGAGCACGGTGTCTCCCGGGCTCGGCGCGAGCTCGGCGGGGATGCCCCGGTCGGCGGGGTCCGCGCTCATCCCGGGGCCCCAGAAGTCGACCAACAGCCCGCGGTCACGGCGGCTCATCCCGCCGGGCTGCGCCGTGTAGATCACTGGCACGCGCAGGTGAGCACACCGCTCGCGCAGCGCCCGGGTGTGGGCCATCAGATCGGTGCGGGGCTGCTCTCCCGCGGCGAACGGGGCCAGGAAGTAGTGCTGCATGTCGTGCACGAGCAGGACGGCGCGGGCCGGGTCCAGCTGCCAGGACACGACCGGCTCGGGCAGTTCGCCCGGGGCCGGCATCGGATAGGACTCGATCGGGGTGATCGCCATCTGGACGCCACCGATCCCTTCTGGTCAGGCCGGTCAGACCGGTCAGGCGCCGAGCGTGGCTCCGCCGTCGACGGTCAGCTCGTGCAGGGTGATCTGGCTCGCCCGGTCGGAGAGCAGGAACAGCACCGCGTCCGCGATCTGGTCGGGTTCGGCGATCCGGCCGGTTGGGATGCCGACCCGGAAGGCCGCCGGGGTCCCCTCGACGGACGCCTGCTCGGCGCCGTCACCGGCCAGGGCGGTGAGCATCGGGGTGCGGGTCGAACCGGGGGCGACGACGTTCGCGCGGATGCCGTGCCGGGCCAGCTCCAGCCCGAGCACCTTGGTGATCATCGTGGCGGCGGCCTTGGAGGCGGCGTAGGCGGCCATCCCGGTGCGGGGGATGTGGGCCGCGTTGGAGGCGATGGTGACGATCGAGCCGGTGCCGCGGGTCGTCATCCGGCGCCCGACCGCCCGACACACGTGAAACACTCCGCCGGCGTTGACCGCGAGCGTGCGCTCCCAGTCCTCGTCTGCGAGCTCGACGACCGGCCCGGTGCGCAGCGTGCCGGCGGCGTTGACCAGGCCGGTGATCGCGCCGAGTTCCGCCTCCACCTTCGCGACGGCGGCGTCGACGTCAGCGCTGACGGTCACGTCGACCGGTAGGGCCAGCACCGGCCGGCCGGCATCACTGAGCTCGGCCGCGAGGCTCCACAACCGCTCGCTGGCCTGGTCGACGAGCGCGACCGGGGTGCCCTGGGCGGCCAGCGCCCGGACCACCGACGTGCCGATGCCGCCCGCCGCGCCCGTCACGAATGCCACTCCGCTGCCAGCCGCGGGCGGCGACGCCACGGCGCTCATCGACCGGCCGCCGCGAGGACGCGGTCGACGACCGGGGCCGGGACCTTGATGACCCGTTTGGTGAACGAGGCCAGGGCCTCGAGGTAACGCGCCTCGAGTTCGGCCTCGTCCAGGTCGACGCCACGGCCGCCGCGCAGCAGCGTCCGGCCGCCCACGATGACCGTGTCGACGTCGGCGGAGCCGGCCAGCCACAGGAAGCTCTCCAGCGGCCGCGGATTGAGCAGATAGCGCCAGTCGTCGGCGCGGGCGAGCACCAGGTCGGCGGCGTTGCCCGGTTCGAGGCTGCCGACGCCCTCCCAGCGCAGGCCGGCCGCCGCGATCCGGGTGGCCATGGCCAGCGCGTCGGTGGGACGCACCTCGGTCTGGTCGGCGCTCATCTCGTTGTACATCTGCCAGGCGGCGCGCATCGCCTCCGCCATCCCGGCGATGGGCAGGCCCGCGCCATCGGTGGACAGCGACACCGGCACACCCGCCCGGCGCAGCGCCGGCACGACGGCGGTCTCGGTCAGTGACGACTCCCCGGACGGGCCGTACTTGGCCGGTGAGTGGCTGATGTGCACACCGGCGGCCTGAAGCAGCCCGCGCTCCTCGTCGTCGACGAACGCGCAGTGCGCGGCGGTGAGCCGGTCGTTGAGCAGGCCGAGGTCGGCGAGCCGGCGTACCCCGGTGGTGCCGTAGCAGGTCCGCAGCACCTCGGTCTCGTGGCGCAGCGCACCCACGTGGGTGGCGAAGCCGAGGCCGTTCGCGCTGGTCAGCTCGGCCATTCCGCGGCCCAGCTCGTCGGTCATGTTCGTCACGTAGGCGACGTTGGGCCGCACCCGGACCAGACCGCTGCCATCCGCGTCCACCAGTTTGATCAGGGCTTCGACCTCGCTGAGCACGGCGTCGGCGTCCCGGGTGCGGGTGAAGGTGGCCGCGCCCGGCGGGCAGATCGCATCGGAGGCCCAGGTGCTGGCGCTGAACCGGATGCCGAGGCGGCGGGCCGCGGCGACCATGGACGCGGGGCGGTTGAGCGAACCCATGTCCCCGAGGGTGGTGACGCCGCCGCGGGCCTGTGTCCACATCGAGTAGGTGGCGATCGCCTCGCCCTCGTCGGGCGTCATCGCATTGATCATCGGGTCGAAGGAATCGAACATCCGGGAGATCTCGGGGATGTCGCCGCCGGCGCCCATGAACACCGGCCTGTCCTCGCGGTCCGACGGCGGACGCAGCGCGCCGCGCATCGGGAAGCGCATCGAGAACATCTCGTGCCAGTGGGCGTTGACCAGCCCGGGCAGGACGATCATGCCGCGGGCATCGACGGTCTCGAGGTCCGCCCGGGTGGCCGGTGCCAGGGTGGCCAGGTGGGCGTCCACCTCGGCGACGGTGCCGACCGCGACGATCGTGGCGTCGACGGCGAGCACCGCGCCACCGGGCAGGGTCCGATCGGTGGCGTCGGCCGGGTAGACGGTGCCACCGGTGACCAGCAGGGCGCTCATCGGGTCACCGGTCCGGACAGTTCGGCCAGATGGGCGGACCAGCCGGTGAGGGTCGGGGCGGCGACCAGCCGATCGAAGTCGACGGGCAGGCCCGCGCGACGCCAGGTACCGACCAGGCGCATGATCTCCAGCGAGCTCAGGCCGAGCACGACGAGGTTGCCGTCCGGTTCGAGGGTGGTCGGGTCGAGGTCGAGCAGGCCCGCGACGAGCTCGCGCAGCTCGCTCTCGCCGGGAACGGCTCCGGACGGGGTCGGGATGGCACTCATACGGCGTGCGCCTTCCGTTCGGACGCGGCCTGCTCGGCCAACGCCAGCTTGTCGATCTTGCCGAGGGGAGTGAGCGGGAACTCGTCGACGAACCGGACGGCGTCGGGCAGCTTGTAGTCGGCGACGCCCCGGGCGTGCATGGCCTGTTTGAGCTCGGACAGCGACGGCGGCGGACCGTCGACGACCAGGTGGGCGCAGATCCGTTCACCGAGGAACTCGTCCGGCACCCCGGTGACCGCGGCGGCCCGGACACCGGGATGGGCGAGCAGGTGGTCCTCCACCTCGCCGGCGGAGATCTTGTCGCCACCCCGAATGATCATTTCCTTGATGCGGCCCTCGATGACCAGGTCGCCGGCCTCGGTCAGGCGGGCGAGGTCACCGGTGCGGAAGAAGCCGTCCGGGGTGAAGACCCGCTGGTTGTAGTCGGGCACGCGGTAGTAGCCGCGCAGGGTGTAGGGGCCGCGGGTGAGCAGCTCGCCGATCTCGTCGGCGGGCAGCGGTGCGCCGTCCGGGCCGGCGATGCGCAGCTCGTCCTCGGCGGAGACCGGGCGGCCCTGGGTGGTCAGGATCGTCTCGACCGGGTCGTCCGGACGGGTGAAGGTGAGCAGCCCCTCGGCCATCCCGAAGACCTGCTGCAGGACGCTGCCACCGAGCCCCGGGCCGATCCGGGAGGTGAACTCCCGGGTCATCCGAGCCCCGCCCACCTGGACCAGACGCAGACTGGTCAGATCCGCCCCGCTCCAGTCTGCGGCGTCCAACCACAGGGCGACGACCGACGGGACCAGCGCCGTCACCGTCACCCCGTGCCGTTCGACGAGCGGCAGGCACTCCAGCGGATTCGGGCTGTCGGCGAGCACCACCGTCCCGCCGCAGAGCAGCGTGCCGACCACACCCGGGCAGCCGAAGGCGAAGTTGAACTCGATCGGTAGCGCCGCGAGGTACACGTCGGCGGGGGTCAGCCCGCACACCCGCGCCGCCTGTGTGGACTGGTACACGTAGTCGTCGTGGGTCCGCGGGATCATCTTCGGCAGCGCCGTCGTCCCCCCGGAGAGCAGGAAGAACGCGACGTCGGACGGCCCGGGTCCAGCGCCCGTCCCGGTCACCGCCGTGGGTGTGTCGGCGGCAGGCACGGGGCGCAGCGAGGCCGCGCCCGCGCGCTCGACCAGCGCCAGCGACACGAAGCCCTCGGGAGCGTCGGCGGTGCCAGCGGCACCACAGGTGTCGGGGGTGAGGACGAACATCGTGCGCAGGGTGTCGGTGTCGGTGTGGATCTGGCGGGCCAGCGCCAGGTGGTCGAAACCCCGGTGGGTCGCCGGCAGCACGTAACGGGTGGCCCCGGACAGCCGCACGAGGTGGGTCAGTTCGGTGGCCCGGTGCGCGACCAGCGAGAACACCGGGACCGCGCCGATGCGGAACAGACCGAACACGACCGCGACGAAGTCCGGGCAGTTCGGCAGCTGCACGACCACCCGGTCACCGCGGCTCACGCCGTGGGCGGCGAAGCCGGTGGCGAACCGGTCCGCCCAGGCGTCAAGCTCGGCGTAGCTGACCCGGCGCTCACCGTGGACCAGCAGGGTGGCCTCGCCGTGGCGGACGGCGGCATCACTGAGGACCTCGCCAAGGGTCCGCCCGGCCCAGATGCCCCGCGTACGGTAGTCCCGGGCCAGCTCCGGCGGCCAGGGGGTGCATCCGGGCAGCATCAGGACGCCCACTCGGCCGGCGTCGCCGTGATGCGCACGACCACCGCGCCCGCTTCCATTCCGGTGCTGGCGCCGATCAGCAGCACGTTGTCCCCGGGGCCGACCGCACCGGTGCGCCACAGGTGTTCCAGACCGAGGAAAAGATCGGCCGCACCGGTGTGACCGATGGTGCGCACGTAATCCCAGGTGTCCTTCTCCGCGGTGAGACCAAGCGGAATCAGGAACATTCCCTCCAGCGCCGGACGGCCGAATCCGACATGACAGACGCGCGCCACCTGGTCAAAGGTGAGCCCCGCCTCCTTCAGGGTGCGTTCGGCGATTTCGGCCACCCGGTCACCGAAGTTTTTGATCGGCGGCGCCTGGCCGGTGGCCCACTGCTCACGCACCCGCTCGGCGCGTTCGGCGAAGTTGAGTCCGCGACCACGGGTGATCCCGGGTGGGAAGAGATCCTCGCCGGCCCGGTGCAGGATCTCCATCGACGGGTCGGACAGCGATCCGACCGCCAGTAGTTCGGCGAACCCACGCTGACGCGAGACCACCACCGCGGCGCCCGCGTCGGCCAGCAGGAACAGGCCCGAGCCGCGCCAGCGGTCCACCAGCGGGGTGGAGAAGTTGTCGCCGGTGGTGATCAGTGCCGCGTCGTGGGTGGGGTTGGCGGTCAGCCGGTTCGCGGCCGCCTCCAGGCTCGCCACCATACCGAGGCAACCCTGCCTGATCTCCACCGCCGGCACCGGCCGGTCCAGGGTGTTGCGCAGGATGTAGTGCACCGCCGACCAGCCGTCGGGGCCCTGGTGGTGGGTGTAGCTGTGGTAGAGCACGCCGATGTCGTCGATGCCGTGGCGGGAGTCGGCCAGCGCCGCCGCGGCCGCGTCGATCGCCAGCTGTGGGGCGGGGATGTCGGCGCTCACCGCGACCGACGCCATCCCCGACGCCCGCGCGGCGCCGGCGTCGTAGCGACCGTCGGCGACGGCCTGCTCGACCGGTACCAGGGGCGGCAGGTGGCTGCCGATCCCGGCGAGGTACAGGTTCGTGGTCCTCATCGTGGCTGTCTCCTCCGCGCGGCCCGAAAGGGTGATGCGACCCGGCGCTCGCCGCCGGGCATGAGGTTGAGAAGACCAGGCCGGGCTACTTCCACACATGAGTAGTCGCTACTCAAAGGCGCCGCCGGACGTACCCGTCGACCCCCGCAGAAACGACCTTTTCCACCTGGCGCGGCGCCTTTTCGGCCGTCCCGGGAAAAGCGATTTGAGTGCCGGCTACTCACGATCCGGCCGCGGCGACGCTGCTGTGCTGGCAGCTGTGCCAAATCCCCCTTCGACGGGAGCCACCATGCCGTGGACGCGCCCTGAACCAGCCGACTGGTCCAGCCCGGACGAGCTGGCCGCCGTGCAACGCGCCGAACTGCCCCGAGTGCTGGCCACCGCCCTGCGCTCGCCTTTCTACGCGGCCCGCTACGCCGACGGTGCGCCGCCGCGGACCGCCGCGGACTTCGCCGACGTCGCACTGACCACCAAGCAGGATCTGCGCGACGCCTACCCGTACGGGATGCTCGCCGTGCCCCGCGAGCGGCTCGCCACCTACCACGAGTCCAGTGGCACCTCCGGCGAGCCGACCGCCTCCTACTACACCGAGCGGGACTGGACCGACCTCGCCGAACGGTTCGCCCGCAAGTGGATCGGCATCAGCCCGTCGGACACCCTGCTGGTCCGCACCCCGTACGCGCTGGTGATCACCGGCCATCTCGCGCACGCCGCGGCCCGCAGCTGCGGCGCCACGGTGGTACCGGGCGACCTGCGTTCCCTGGCCACCCCGCTGTCGCGCATCGTGCGGGTGCTGCACGACCTCGAGGTCACCCTCACCTGGTGCAACCCGACCGAGGCGATGATGCTCGCCGCCGCCGCCCGCGCCGCGGGGCTGCGTCCCGACCGGGACTTCCCGGCGCTGCGGGCGATGTTCGTCGCCGCCGAACCCCTCACCGAGGTGCGGCGCCGCCGGATCAGTGAGATCTGGGGCGGTGTCCCGGTCATCGAGGAGTACGGCTCGACCGAGACCGGCACCATCGCCGGCCAGTGCCCGTCCGGCGCGATGCACCTGTG
This sequence comes from Frankia sp. AgPm24, assembly GCF_023243055.1. Lineage (NCBI taxonomy): Bacteria > Bacillati > Actinomycetota > Actinomycetes > Frankiales > Frankiaceae > Frankia > Frankia sp. AgPm24. The sequence continues at coordinate 126,896 of NZ_JALKFW010000005.1, forward strand.
GGCCGACCGGGCCATCTTCGAGGTGTTCGACCCCGCTACCGGGGACCTCACCCGCACCGGACGCGGCCAGCTGGTCGTGACCCCGCTGTGGCGCGAGGCGATGCCGCTGCTGCGCTACAACCTGGCCGACGAGGTCGAGGTCGCCGACACACCATGCCCGTGCGGCTGGGCGCTGCCCACGGTGCGGGTGTTCGGCCGGGCCGCCTTCGCCTACCCGGTGGGCCCGGCCACCGTCACCCAGAGCCGACTCGAGGAACTCGTCTTCGCTCTGCCCGCTCCCTGCGAGGTGGTGTTCTGGCGGGCACGCGCCGACCGAGACGTGCTGCGGGTCGAGATCGAGGTCGCCGACGAGCACCGCGAGCGGGCGGTCAAGGAGCTGCGGTCCTCGATCGACCGGGAGCTCGGCGTGCCGCACCAGGTGGACGTGGTGGCACCGGGTGGCATCGTGCCGACGGCGACGCTGCGCGGCCAGCGGGACATCCTCAAGGCCCGGTACCTGTTCGGGCCGGGTGAGGACTGGTCCGGCGCGGTCATGTACCAGTGAGCGTCACGTCGCCGGTCGGGCTGCTCGTCGTCGGCGGCGGCATCGGCGGGCTCGCCGCGGCCCTGGCCGCCGCCCGCGCGGGCTACGCCGTCCACCTGCTCGAACGGGCCGAGGAGTTCGCCGAACTCGGCGCGGGCCTGCAACTCGCCGCGAACGCCACCCGGGTGCTCGCCCACCTCGGTGTGCTCGGGGACGTAGAGGCGCTGTCGGTGGCGCCGCGCCGCCTGGTGATGCGCGCCGCCCACACCGGCCAGGAGCTGTCCGCGTTGGACGTCGGTGCGCCCTACCGCCGCCGCTACGGCTACCCGTACCTGGTCGTGCATCGCAACGACCTGCTCACCGTCCTGCTGGCGCACTGTCGCGCCCATCCGGCGGTGACCATCGAGACGGGCCGGACCGTCCATGACGTCCGGACGGTCACCGACCCGCGGACCGGACGCGCCCACGCCGAGGTGGAGTGCGCCGACGGCGGGATCCACCGGGCGTGGGCGGTCATCGGCGCCGACGGGGTGCGCTCCCGGCTGCGCGCCAAGGTCATCGCCGCCGGTACCGCCGCCCGGACCGGCATCGCCGGCATCAGCGCCACGGGTGTCAGCCCGACCGACGCGGGCTACGGCGGTGGCGGGGTGGCGGCCAACGGGTACGCGACCTATCGGCGGCTGTCGGCGCCGACCCGCGGCGCCCCGCCGGACGTCCAGCTGTGGATCGGGCCGCACCTGCACCTGGTGCAGTACCCGGTGCGTCGCCACGAGCTGTTCAACCAGGCCGCGGTGTTCCACAGCCCCACCTTCGGCCACCGGCCGGACTGGGGCGGCCCGGACGAGCTCGACGCCGCCTTCGCCCGCACCTGCGCTCCGGTGCGCACCGCCGTCGCCGAACTCGACCGCGACCGGTACTGGCCGGTGCAGGACCACGAGCCGCTGCACCGCTGGGTGCACGGCCGGCTGGCCCTGCTCGGCGACGCCGCCCATCCCATGCAGCAGTACCTCGCCCAGGGCGCCTGCCAGGCCCTCGAGGACGCGCTCGCGCTGGCGTCCGCGCTGGGCCTGGCCCGCGGCCCGCAGACCGGCGGGGCTGACGACGGCGACGCCATCGGAGCGGCGCTGCTCGCCTACCAGGATGTTCGGCTGCCCCGTGCCACCGACTGCCAACGCCGGGCCCGTAGCTGGGGCGAACTCTGGCACACCGCAGACCCGCTGACGGTGGCGCTGCGCGACCGCGTGCTGCGCGCGCGGCGCGCCGACGACTACACCGACACCGACTGGCTCTACGCGCCCCCGCCCCCACCCCGCTCCCCGACGACCACCCAGCCCGGGGCCGCCGCGTCCGGGAGCACCACACCACCGGCGGTTCGTCCCGCCGCCGTCTCCGCTGGCCCCGCTGGCCCCGCTGGCCCCGCCGTTTCCGTTGGCTCCGCTGGCTCCGCTGGCTCCGCTGTCGCACCGCCCAGGACGGGCGGCGCCCGACCCTCTCCGGTGACCCATGAGTGAGATCAACCCGCCCGCCCACACCCGTCCGTCCACCGTCCGGCCCCGACCCGACCGTCCCGAAGGCGATGGTCGGGTCGACGACCGACCGGCCGAGGAGCAGGTAGCGATCATCGGGGTCGGCTGCCGGTTCGCCGGTGGCATCGACGGTCCCCGATCGTTCTGGGAGTTCCTGCTGGCCGGGCGGGGTGCGGCCGGTCCGGTCCCCGCGGGACGCTGGGCCGCCTACCAGCATCGGTCCCGGGAGGAGGCAGCGGTGTTGTCCCGGGTCATCTCCCAGGGCGCGTTCCTGGCGGACATCGCCGGGTTCGACGCCGCGTTCTTCGGTATCTCACCGGCCGAGGCCCGTCAGCTCGACCCCCAGCAGCGGCTCGCACTGGAGATCGCCTGGGAGGCGTTGGAGGACGCCGGCATCCCGGTGACCGACCTCGCCGGCACCGATACCGGGGTGTTTCTCGGCGTCGGCACCGACGACTACGGCCGCCGCCTGCTCGAGGACACCCCTGCCGTGCAGGCCTGGACCGGGATCGGGGCGTCCCTGTGCGGCGTCCCGAACCGGATCTCCTACACCCTGGACCTGCGCGGGCCGAGCATCGCCGTCGACACCGCCTGCTCGTCCTCGCTGGTCGCGCTGCACCAGGCGCGTCTCGCCCTGCTGCGCGGCGAGGTTCCGGTGGCGCTCGCCGGTGGGATCATGCTGATGTCCGGGCCCGGGCTGACCACGGTGCTCGACCGAGCCGGCGCGATCAGCCCGGACGGCCGCACCAAGGCCTTCGACGCCACCGCCGACGGCTACGGACGCGGCGAGGGCTGCGGCATCGTCGTGCTGCGCCGGCTGTCGGACGCGCTGGCCGCCGGCGACCGTGTCCTCGCGGTGCTGCGCGGCGGCGCCGTCCACCAGGACGGTCGCACCGATGGGATCATGGCGCCCAGCAGCGCCGCCCAGGCCCATCTGATGCGCCGTGCCTACGCGGACGCGGGCATCTCCCCCGCCGACGTCGACTACGTCGAGGCGCACGGCACCGGCACCCGCCTCGGTGACCCGATCGAGGCGGCCGCGCTGGCCGCCGTCGTCGGACGTCCAGCCGCACGGCCCTGCCTGATCGGCTCGGTGAAGACCAACATCGGCCACACCGAGGCCGCCGCCGGCATCGCCGGTGTGATCAAGACGGCGCTGGCGCTGCGCCACGGCGTCATCCCGCCCACCCGGACCAGCACCGGCCCCCGCCCCGACATCGACTGGGCGGGCCAGGGCCTGCGCGTGGTCACCGAACCCACCCCCTGGCCGACCCCGGACGGCGACCGCCCGCGCCGCGCCGGTGTGGCCAGCTACGGCTACGGCGGCACGATCGCCCACGTCGTCCTCGAACAGGCACCGGTGCGCCCCGACCAGGCCACCGCCGCCCGCCCCACCGCGGTGGGGCCGCTGTTGTTCCCCCTGTCCTCGGCGAACCAGGCAGGTCTGGGTGCCCAGGCGGCGACCCTCGCGACCGCGCTGGCCCGGGAGAACTGGGATCTCACCGCGCTCGCGCAGACCCTGGCGACCCGTCGCGCGCAGCTCGGCGTGCGGGCGGTGGTCGTCGCCGAGGACACCGGCGCACTCGCCGCCGGACTCGCCGCCCTCGCCGAACGGCGTGCGCATCCCGGTGTCGTCACCGGCACCGCCGCCGACGCGACCCTGGCCACCGGCGCGCGCGGCCAGCGCCCGCGGCCCGCCCCGGTGTGGGTGTTCTCCGGGCACGGCGCCCAGTGGTCGGGCATGGGTCGTGACCTGCTCGCAGACGAACCCGCGTTCGCCGCCACGATCGATCGGATCAGCCCCGTCTTCGTCGCCGAACTCGGGGTGGAGCCGCGGGCGGTACTCGAATCCGGCGACCTCGGCCAGGTGGATGTCATCCAGGCGATGCTGTTCGCGATGCACGTCGGGCTGTCCGCGGTGTGGCGGGCGCGCGGGGTGGAGCCGGCCGCGGTGATCGGCCACTCGGTCGGTGAGATCGCCGCCGCGGTCGCCGCGGGCGTACTCACCGAGACCGAGGGCGCCTGGCTGGTGTGCCGGCGCTCCACCCTGCTGCGCCGGGTCGCCGGCCGCGGCGCGATGGTGATGGTGGACCGCCCCTTCGACGAGGTCGCCGCCTGGCTGGACGGCCTCGGTTCGCTAGCCACGGGCGCCGTCGCCGCGATCGCCGCGGCGCCCGCGTCCACCGTCGTCTCCGGGGACATCCCCGCCGTCGGGTACGCCGCCGACCAGGCCACCCAGGCCGGCTGGACGGTGCGCCGGGTCGACTCCGACGTCGCCTTCCACAGCCCGCAGATGGACCCGCTGTGCGCCGACCTCGCCGCCGCGGCGGCCGACCTGGACCCGCGGGCCCCCCGCGTCCCGCTGTACCTGACCGCGCTGGACGACCCACGCTCGACCGTCCGCCAGGACGGCGCCTACTGGGCCGCGAACCTGCGCAACCCCGTCCGGTTCCGGGACGCCGTCGCGGCCGCCGCCGCGGACGGCCACCGGATCTTCCTCGAGGTGTCCGCGCATCCCGTGGTCAGCCACTCGATCACCGAAACGCTGGCCGAGGCCGGTGGGCTTGTCGTCGCGAGCCAACGCCGCGACCGCCCGGGCCGGCGCACCCTGCTGACCGCCCTGGCCACCCTGCACTGCCACGGTGCCGCCGCCCCCCTGCCCACCTGGCCGACCCCGGCTCCGGCGATCGAGCTACCGACCAACGCCTGGCAGCACATCCGACACTGGGTGGACGGGCCGCGCGACCACGAGTTCCCCGCCGACACCCTGCTCGGCCCGTGCGTCGCCGTCCCCGGCACACGCACCCGGCTCTGGCGGACCACGCTGGACTTCCGCACCCGGCCCTACCCGCGCACCCATCCGGTGCTCGGCACGGAGATCGTGCCGGCGGCGGTCCTGCTGGGCACGTTCCTGGCCGCCGCGGGCACCGAGGCGCTGCACCGGGTCGCCCTGCGCGAACCCGTCGTCGTCCCGCCGGAGGGCTCACCGGTGGACCTCCAGGTCATCCAGGACGAGACCGGTCTGCGCCTGCTGACCCGCACCCGCACCGACAGCGCCGCCTGGCTCACGAACACCACCGCCCAGCCGTCCACCGGCAACGCCACCGACAGGGCCACCACCCACGCCCCCATCCCGGACGGTCTGGCTTCCCTGGACAGCCCGGCTTCCCTGGACGCGCAGGCGCCCGCGGGGGACCCGCTGCCCGCGGACCATGTGATCACCCGGCTGGCCGAGCTCGGCGTGGCGGACATGGGTTATGCCTGGGAGATCACCGAGATCCGGCAGGGGGCCGGCGTGCTGCGGGCCACCGTCACCACGGCCGCGACCGACAGCTGGGCGGCCGTGCTCGACGCCGCGCTGTCCACCGCCTCGGTCATCTTCGACGGCCCACCGGTGCTGCGGATGCCGGCGGCCATCGACCACGTCCGGGTGGTCGGCCCGCCGCCGACCACCGCCCACATCACCGTCCACCTGGATCGCGCCGCTCCCGGCGACAGCACCACCAGCGGCCGCGACGACGCCGGGAGCTCCGATGCCCGCAACACCGTGCACGTCACGGTGCACGGTCAGCCGACCACCACCGACCACGACGCCCACGGCGGCGGGTCGTTCGCCGAGCTTCGCGGGCTGCGCTACGGCGAACTCGACGGCGACGGGAGCGACCGTGCCGCCTCCGACCGGTTCGAGACGACCTGGCGGACGATCACCGCCGCACCGTCAGGCGGCGTCGTGGTCCGACCCGGTGAGCCGTCCGACCCGGCGTCCCCCCTGGCCGGACGGACGATCCTGGTCCTCGGCGACCCGCGGGTGGCACGCGAACTGGCCCCGGTGTGCGCGGCCCACGCCGCCGTCGTCGACGACGACCCGCGGGCCCTGGCCACCGCGACCCATGTCCTGTTCGCCCCACCCACCGCCCCACCCACCACCACCACGGCCACCACGGCCACCACGGCCACCACGGCCACCACGGCCACCGGCGACGTCATCACGACCGCGGCGTCACCGAACGGCACCGGGCAGGAGGCGGCGGCGGTGCCGGACGCGGCGGCGCGCGGCGCGCGGGCGTTCACGGAGCTGGTGCGGCGCATCGCCGAACTCCCGGAGCCGCGGCCGCGGCTGTGGTGCCTGACCAGGGGCGTCCGGGACGCCGTGGACGCGGCCGCCCTCGGTCAGGCTCCGTTGTGGGGGCTCGGTCGGATCGCGGCCACCGAGCATCCCGAGTTCTGGGGTGGTGTGGTCGACGTCCCCGCCGGCCCGCTGGCCGCCGACCGGCTCGTCGACCTGTTCGCGGCCCCACCCGCCGAACCCCTTCTCGCCCTCGACGCGTCCGGCGACGTGCGGGTCCCGCGGCTGGTCACGGCGGCGCCGCGCGGCGCGGAGCCGTTCGTCTGCCGGCCCGACGGCACCTACCTGATCACCGGTGGTCTCGGTGTGCTGGGGCTCGTCCTCGCCGAGCATCTGGCCGCCCGGGGCGCCCGGCGGCTGGTCCTGCTCGGCCGGAGCCCGCTACCGTCCCGTGCGACCTGGACGCCCGACGATCCGCGGGTACGCGCGATCGGCCGGTTGGAGGCCGCCGGGGTGAGTGTCCTGACGGTCGCGGCGGACGTCACCGACCGCACCGGCCTGCGGCGGGCGCTCGACCGGCTGCAACTGCCGCCGATCCGCGGGATCGTGCACGCCGCCGGGGTCGTCCACGGCGATCTGCTGCGTCGCCTCGACGACCGGCACCTCCAGGAGGTGCTCGCCCCGAAGGTGGCCGGCGCGTGGGTGCTGCACGAGCTGTTCCCCCCAGGCAGCCTCGACTTCCTCGTGCTGTTCTCCTCCGCCGGCCCGCTGCTCGGCCTGCCCGGCCAGGGCGCCTACGCCGCCGCCAACACCTTCCTGGATGTCCTGGCCGCCCACCGCCGCACCGCCGAGTCCACATCTGAGCCCGAATCCGAATCCGGACCTGCGGCTGCGGCTGGCGTTGGGACCGGGACCGGCGCTGGGGCTGGAGCTGGGGGCGGAGCCGGCGCGTCGGTGAGTCTGGCCTGGACGAGCTGGCGGGGTCTGGGCATGGCCACCGCGGGTGACACCACCGACCTGGAACTCGCCGCCCGCGGCACCACGTCCATCTCGCCGGACGAGGCGCTGCGCGCGTTCGATCAGACGGTCGGCTCGCCGTCCGCCGCCCCGATGGTCGCCGTCCTCGGGGTGGCGCGCGGGCACACCGGACCACGTCCGGCGCTGCTCGCCGAGGTCGCACCAGCCGAGACGACGGCGCCCCGCGACGTCCCCGACTGGGTCGGCCTGCGCGGCCACGAGCTGACCGACCATCTGCTCGGCATCGTCGGTGGCCGGGTCGCGGCCGTCCTGGGCACCGACGTCAGTGCCCTCGACCCGCACCAGCCACTCACCGAGGCGGGCGTCGACTCGCTGCTGTCGGCGTCCATCCGGATCGCCCTCGAACGCGAGCTCGGCCTCGCCCTGCCCGCGACCCTGCTGTGGAACCACCGCACCGTCCTCGCCCTCACCGCCTACCTGACAACGCTGCTCTCGGACGCGGCGGACACCGAGGTCACGCTGCTGGATCAGGGTGAACTGGTCGCGGGAGCATGATCGCAGCGACCGCGTTGCCCGACCGTCGGTAACCACCACTCGGTCCGGGTCGCCGGGGAGCTTCGTCGGGACGGCGCGACGGAGCTCCCCGGCCGGTGGCCGGATGTGCGACATCCATCCGACCTGGGGCGTACTCCTGAAGGTGGACGGGCCGCCGCGAACCCCGGCGAAGATCAGCCTCGCGGCGGACGGCAGCGGCCCCGAAGATCCCTAACGTTCTCGGTGTCAGCCAACGGCACCTGAGACGGGACCTGAACTCACATGATCGAGGCACGCGGACTGGAGAAGCGGTACGGCGACAAGGTCGCCGTCCACGACCTGAGTTTCACCGCCCGGCCGGGCGTGGTCACCGGCTTCCTCGGCCCGAACGGCGCCGGCAAGTCGACCACGATGCGCATGATCCTCGGCCTGGACCGCCCCACCCGCGGTGAGGTGCTCGTCAACGGCCGCCGCTACCGGGACGCGGCCGCCCCGATGCACGAGGTCGGGGTGATGCTCGAGGCCCGCGCCATCCACACCGGACGCAGCGCCGCCAAGCACCTGCTCGCCCTCGCCCGCACCCACGGCATCGGACGCCGCCGGGTCGACGAGGTGATCGACCTGGTGGGTCTGCGTGAGGTCGCCCGCAAGCGGGCCGGCGGGTTCTCCCTCGGGATGGGCCAGCGGCTGGGCATCGCGTCCGCCCTGCTCGGCGATCCGGCCACGCTCATCCTCGACGAACCGGTCAACGGCCTGGACCCCGACGGCATCCGTTGGATCCGCGACCTGCTGCGCGACCTCGCCGCGCAGGGACGCACCGTCTTCCTGTCGTCCCACCTGATGAGCGAGATGGCGATGACCGCCACCCACCTGGTCGTTGTCGGACGCGGCCGCCTGATCACCGAGACCACCGTGGCCGAGGTCATCGCCAGCGCGTCCCCGCCCGCCGTGCACGTGCGGACCCCCGAGACCTCGGCGCTACGCAGCGTGCTCGGCGGTATCGATGTCACCGTCACCGCCACCTCGGCGGACACCCTTGAGGTGACCGGCCGCACCAGCGAGCAGATCGGCTCCCTCGCCCGCACCGCCGGCATCGTCCTGCACGAACTCACCCCCCGCCAGGTCTCCCTCGAGGACGCCTTCATGGCCCTCACCCGCGACGCCGTCGAATACGCCACCGCCGCCACATGACCGGCCTCGCCACGTGACCGGCCTCGCCACATGACCAGCCTCGCCCACCTCGGCATCCTCGAATCGGAGCACCCGAATGAGCACGCAGACGATCACCGCGGGCACCCCGCACGCCACGTCGCCCTCGTCCCCGTCCTCGCCCTCGTCCCGGCACGCCCGGCCGCATCAGCGCGTCACCCAGCTGCGGGTGCTGCGCTCCGAGTGGACCAAGCTCACCTCGCTGCGTTCGACCGCGTGGACCCTGGCCGCGGCCCTCGTGGTGACCATCCTGCTCGGCGTCGTGCTCGCCAAGGCGACGGCCAGTAACTGGGACCACTACACCGTCGAGGACAAGCGCACCTTCGACGCCACCGCGACCAGCCTCAGCGGCATGTACCTCGCCCAGCTCGCCCTCGGCGTCCTCGGCGTCCTGATGATCTCCGGCGAGTACGCCACCGGGATGATCCGCGCCACCCTGGGGGTGGTACCCCGCCGGCTGCCGGTGCTGTGGGCCAAGGTCGCGGTCTTCGCGGCGGTGAGCTTCACCCTGATGGTGGTCGCCAACCTGATCGCCTTCACCGCGGGCCAGGCCATGCTCGCGCCGCGGCACATCGACGTCGCGCTGTCCGATCCCGGCGTGGTGCGCGCCGTGCTGGGCACCGCGTTCTTCGTCTCGGCGATCGGCGTGCTCGGTCTGACACTGGGCACCCTGCTGCGCAGCACTCCCGCCGCCATCGGCGTGCTGTTCGGCGTGCTGCTCGTGCTCCCCCAGATCGTCGGCGCGCTGCCGCACAACCTCGCCCGGATCAGCGACTACCTTCCGTCCACCTCCGGCGACGCGCTGATGCAGGTCGTCCCCTCGTCCAGCCTGCCCTCCCCCACCCACGGGGTGCTCGTCCTGATCGCCTACCTCGTCGTCACCCTCACCGCCGCCGCCTTCGTCCTTGTCCGCCGGGACGTCTGAGCGCCGGCTCACACGGCACCCCGCGGCGCCGTACCGACGCCGTCCCACCCACATGGCGGTATCGCTTCCCCGGCCAGGAAAGGTCACGATGGCGACCATGACGACGCTCCCGGACACGGCCCCACCGGCCCAGCGGGACCAGCTGGCGGTCATGGACCGGACGGCGCCCGAACCGGCGGAGCCGGGGGTCGTGCTCGGACGGATGCGCCACGGGAGGGCCGGACGCTTCCTGCGGGGCCACCCGACGCTGGTGGACGCGGCCCTCGCCGCCTTCCTCGGCCTGTTCGCCTGGGCGGCGCTGCTCAACACCCTGGCCTGGACGTCGGGTAGCCGGCAGACCGCGACGATCGTGCTCGCCGTGCTGGGCGTGGCACCGCTGATCTGGCGGCGCCGGTATCCGGTCACGGTGTTCGCCGTCTGCGTGGCGGCGGGTCTGCTGCAGCTGCTGGTCGGACATGTGGTCGACCCGGACTTCGGGGTGCCGATCGCGTTCTACACGGTGGCCAGGCTGGGGACGCGCCGGCAGCGTCTGGTCGCGACGATCGTGGTCAGCATCGGTGTCGTGCTCGCCGGGATCGGATGGCGGGAACGCAACCACGCGCCGTTCCTCGCGAACGTGGTGGTGCTGGGGCTCGTCGCCGTCACCGCCGGGGTGCTCGGCCGCAACGCGGGCACCCGGCAGGCCTACCTCGCCACCCTCACCGACCGGGCCGACCGCCTGGAGCGGGAACGTGACCAGCAGGCCCAGATCGCCGCCGCCGCCGAGCGTGCCCGCATCGCCCGCGAGATGCACGACATCGTCGCCCACAACCTGTCCGTGATGATCGCCCTGGCCGACGGCGCCCAGTTCGCCCTGACCGCCGGCACCACAGCCCCCACCGGCACCACAGCCCCCACCGGCACCACAGCCCCCACCGACACCACGACATCCATCGGCACCGGGGCGCCGACCGGGCCGGAAGGGCCGGCGCTGCAGGCGATCGCCCAGGTCTCGCGGACCGGGCGGGAGGCGCTGGCGGAGATGCGCCGGCTGCTCGGCGTCCTGCGCACCGACGGCACCGTCGACGGCACCGCCCCGCAACCCGGCCTCGGCGATCTCGACGCGCTGATCGAACAGGTCCGCGGGGCCGGCCTGCCGGTACGCCTCACCGTCCGCGGCAAGGCGCTCGACCTGCCGGCCGGAGTGCAGCTCACGCTGTACCGCCTGGTCCAGGAGGCGCTGACCAACACCCTGAAACACGCGGGCCCGGGCGCCACCGCCACCGTGGAGCTGGCCTACGACCGGCGCGGCATCTCCGTCGACATCCGCGACACCGGTCAGGGCGGCCCCACGCCCCCCGCAGCGCCAGCCCCCTCACCTTCGGCGCCATCGGTGTCAGGCCCTGCCCCCGGCAGTGGGCAGGGCCTGGTGGGCATGGAGGAACGCGCCGCTGTCTACGGCGGTACCGTGCAGGCCGGTCCGCGGGCGGACGGTGGCTGGCAGGTCCGGGCCCGAATCAACCTCAGCGGGCTGCGGACGGCGGACGGTCGGGCTGCGGACAGTGGGTGATGCCGATGCCATCGGCGGTGGGAGTGTTCAGGAGTGAACGCCGCTGCCCCCTCGCCCTCGCCGGCCTCGGAACCGGGCTCGTCGATACCGGCGACCTCGGTGCTGCTGGTCGATGACCAGTCGCTGTTGCGGATGGGCTTTCGGATGGTGCTCGACTCGCAGCCGGACATCAGCGTGGTCGGCGAGGCCGCGGACGGGGCACAGGCGGTCGAACTCGCCGCACGCCTGCAGCCGGACGTGGTCCTCATGGACGTGCGGATGCCGACGATGAACGGTATCGAGGCGACCAGCGCGATCGTCGCGGCCGGCGGTGCGTCGCGGGTGCTGATCCTCACGACGTTCGACCTGGACGAGTACGCCTTCGCCGGACTGCGGGCCGGGGCCAGCGGCTTCCTGCTCAAGGACGTCCCCCCGGCCGACCTGCTCTCGGCGATCCGGGCGGTCGCCACCGGGGACGCGGTCGTCGCCCCCAGCGTCACCCGGCGTCTCCTCGACGCCTTCGCCCACCGCCTCCCCGCCCCCACCCCAGACCCCGCTGCGCCGCCCGAGACCGCGGCCAGCTCGAAAACCGGGCAGGTCGGGGGGCCACCGGTCGATCCCGGGGCCGGGTCAGCCGCCGACACGTACCGCGGTCGGGCGGCCCACCGGCGGCTGGAGCGGCTCACCGAGCGGGAACGCGACGTGTTGCACGAGGTCTCCGCCGGGCTGTCCAACGCCGAGATCGCGGCCCGTCTGGTGCTCTCGGAGGCAACGGTCAAGACCCACGTCGGGCGAATCCTGGCCAAGCTGGAGCTGCGTGACCGGGTCCAGGCGGTCGTGTTCGCCTATGAGATCGGCCTGGTCCGCCCATCCGACCAGCCACCGGCTCCGCACTGACCGGCTCCTGCCCGACCGGTGCGCTGACGCACCCGACACGGAGTGGTCCCCACTCCCTGGACCACTGATATTCCTATAGCAAAAATGCTCCGAAGCAGAACCAGAAACCGGAAACCGACGGTATTCCTTACCCGGACACAGTGCTAATATCCACTCCATGGCACGCCTCGGGGGCTGGCTCGCGCGACATGCGGAGAGCGTCATCTCGCTTTCCATCGCGCTTGTCGTTGCCCTGCTCAGCCTGGTTGACGTACTCGACGCCGAGCACGTCAACAACGTGATTCTTCTGGTTCTCGCCCTGCTGGCGGGTGGGATTATGCGCGACCGTACCCACCGGGAGTCGGTCGAGCGCGCGCTGATCGAGACCCAGGAGCGACTCGAGGGAGTCCTCGTTCCCCTTGCCGTGCAGGTGGACCGACTCGATGACATGGCAGGAACGGTGGAGCTGGCCCGCATATCCATGAACGAGTCGAGACTGGCCCGGGCTATTTCCGGCGTGGAGGTCACCGAAGCCCTCGCCGAGGCCCGGGCGGACACCCAGGAGTGGATGTTCAAGGGCGGCACCGGCACCTACATCAGGGCTGTCACGCTGCCCGAGTGCGTGGGAGCCGCCCGGCGGGCGCGACGCGGACTGAAGATGACCGTCGAAATCATCGACCCGACCGACCAGAACGTCTGTGAGCGTTATGCCCGCTTTCGCCACGACATGTCACCTGGCCCGGACGGAACCGGCGAGGGATGGACAACCAGGCGCGCCCACAAGGAGGCCTACGCGATGATCCTCGCCGCGGCCTGGTTCGAGCAGCGGTTCAACCTGCTCGACATCGATGTGCGCCTGTCATCGGTGATGACCACGTTCCGCTGGGACCTGTCCTCACACAGCCTGATCATCACCCAGGATGACACAGCCCAGATCAGCACACTCATCCGACGCGGCGGGCGGCAGTACGACAGCTGGAAGACCGAACTGCTCAAGAGCCTGGACCAGGCCCGGCGGGTGCCGATGGAGCTCGTCGACCAGGCGCCGCTCAGCTCCCAGCCCAGTACAGACGAGGCGCGGGCGCTGTTCGACTGTCTCGCCGTGCCCCTGCCCGAGTACTTCTCCGACGACGAGGTCATGGATATCATCCGACGGGCGCTCAACCCACGTAATCCCTATGCGTGAGGGCAGTCGTGGAGGCCGGAAGCACGCCCGCGACGACGTCCGCCGAGGATGTTCGCATCTCGATCACCACAACGGTCGAGAACTACCTCTCCGATCCCGCGCGGCCGGCCGCCGGCTACAGCTCCCTGCCCGCGCTGCGCCATCCACTCGGATTCACCTGTCAACCGCTGCTTCGCGGGCCGGTCGGCGTCTGCGTGCACCTCTGGTCGACTGGGATGGCCGCTTCCCAGCCGACCACCTCTCCGTTTCACTGCCACAGCTGGGATCTGTACAGCCTGGTCCTGGACGGTACGGTGCAGAACCATCATCTTGATCTCGCCGCGGTGGAGACGGGCCCGACATACCGGGTATTCGAGATACACAGTACGAACGACATCGACCAGATCAGGCCCACCTCGGACCTGGTGTCCGTGCGGACGCGTCGGACGTGGGTCAACAGAACTCGCGACATCTATCATCTGCGAGCTGGCGTCTTCCATCACACCGTCGTTCCCGAAGGCGAGGCATGCACGTTGACCGTCGGCTTGGGCCGCTCCCGGGGAACGGACCTTTCCCTGGGACCACCCGGCCTGGGGTCCCAGCAGTGCCGACGCCGCTACTGCGAGCCGGAGGAGAGCAACCGGCTGGCCCGGCAGGCGTCCCGGCATCTGCGGAGGGCCGCGGGCGAGGGCCTGGTAAACCAGCTTTCAACGATCGCCGCCGACGCATTCCTCACCATCATTTCCGAGGAGGAGATGTGAACGACATGGGCCGTCCGCCAGCGCACGCTCCGGGCGGCGCCGGACCGGATCTGCAGCATGCCCGCGCGGTCGCGGTCGAGGCTGCCGAGGTCGCCGGCGCGATGCTGCGCGAACGCACCAACGGTGATCTCGAGATAACGACCAAGGGTTTCGTCGGCGACCTGGCGAGCGTGCTCGACCAGGAGGCGGAACGCATCATCCGCGGGCGGCTGCGCGCGCAGTTCCCCGACCATTGCATCCGCGGCGAGGAGCTCGGCACCTCCGGGCCGGCCAGTCGCTGGGAGTGGGTGGTGGACCCGCTCGACGGCACCAACAACGTCGCGATCGGGATGCCGACCTACGTGGTGGGGATCGCGCTGTGCGTCGACGGCGATCCGACCATCGGCGTGGTGCACGAGCCGCTCACCGAACGCACCTGGTCGGCGCTGCGCGGCGGCGGGATGCACGGACCGCGGGGTGGTCAGGCCCGTCGGGCCCGTCAGTTCCCACCCGCGTGTCCCCCCGCGGCCACCGCGGGCCGAGAGGCAGCCGGCCACGCGGTCGACCCTGGCCTCACGGTCGCCTGGACGCAGGGTCACCGGGTCGGCCGGCGCAACCGCGCGGCGCGGGCGCTGAAGTACGTACTGGATGGCGTGGCACTCCGCGTGCTGCCGTTGTGGGCACCGCTGGTGTCCTGGTCGATGATCGCCCGCGGGGACATCGACGGGTTCCTCGGCTACCAGGCGGAGGACATCGAGCTTCCGGCCGGTTACCTGCTCGCCGTCGAGTCCGGTGTGACCGTGCTGGACCTCGAGGGTCAGCCCTTCGATGCCCGTGCCGGGGCCTTTCCCCGTTCCTTCGTCGCCGCCCGTCCCGAGCATCTCGACGCCCTGATGGGCATCGTCAGGACCGCTGAGCTCCTGGCCGCCGACCTGCCCGACATCCGCATCCCGGATCCGACCCGATGACCGGAACAGCGCCGTCGTTCTTCATCAGCTACTCGCCGCACGACGTGCGTTGGGCGACCTGGATCGCCTGGCAGCTCGAGGATGCCGGCTACCAGACGGTGGTGCAGGCATGGGACTTCGTCCCCGGCACCAACTTCATGGAGTTCATGGATCGGGGAGTCACCGAGGCGCACATCGTCCTCGCGGTCCTGTCCCGGAACTATCTGACGTCCCGATGGGGAAAGCTGGAGTGGCAGACCGCGATGCGGGGCGATCCCAGCGACCCGAGAAGCCGGCTGATGACCGTCCGCACGGATGACACGCCACTCGACGGGTTCCTCGCCGTCGTCACCTTCGTCAACCTCGTCGAGATCCGCGACCCGGATGAGGCCCGCCGCAGCCTGCTCACCGGCGTACGCGAATCGGTGGCCGGCCGGGCCAAGCCCGCCACCCGCCCGCCCTATCCCCTCGAGCAGCACCGACCGGCGCAGGCAGACCAGGCCGCGCCCACCGGCGGCCAGGCACGGCTGCGTCCCCGTACCCCACCGCCGTTTCCGCCGATGGTGCCCCCCCGCCAGCGCGCCGCCGACGCGGTGACCATTCTGCAGCTGCCCGGTCCCCGCTTCGGCCGGTCCGTTTCACCACAGTCCCGTCGCGGCGACGGCACCAACGACGAGCTCGATGCCGAGGTGGCCCGGCTTCGGGACCGTGTCTGGGGGCAGCTGGCGGCGATCGACCGGGCCGACGGGCCGGCCGCGGACCTGCTCGTCATCGCCGGCGACCTCACCGAGACCGGCACCCGCCGCGAGTTCGACGCCGCGCTGACGTTCATCAGCGACCTACGGGCGATGCTCAACCTCGAGCCTCGGCGCATAGCACTGGTGCCGGGGCGCCACGATGTCTGTCGGGCGGCCTGCGCCGCGTACTTCGCGACCTGCGAGGCGGACGACACCGATCCACGCCGACCGTACTGGCCGAAATGGCGTCATTACAGTCGGATGGTCAGCGAGTTCTACCAGGAGCTGGACGGCACAATCTTCGACCCGGCCCAGCCGTGGCATCTGGTAAGCATCCCGGACCTGCGGGTCGTCCTGGCCGGCATCAACACAACGATCGCCCAGAGCCATCGGGACACCGACGACCATGGTCTGGTCGGCGCCGAGCAGGCCGCGTCGTTGGCTCACCGGCTCGCCCTGTTCGAGCAGGACGGCTGGCTGCGCGTCGGGGTGGCACACCACGCACTGGCCGCACCGTCCATCGACCGCACGGATGCGATCCGGGACACCCAGGTGCTGCGGGAGCGCCTCGGCGGCCGGCTGAACCTGCTCATCACCGGTCGCGGCACCCTCGCGCCCGGACGTGCCCCTCTTGTCGTCACCCCACCACCCCCTGATGGCTTCCAGCTCCTGCAACTACGCCCGGATGGCCTGCGTCGCTGGCGCTCCCCCGGTGACGGTGGCGACCCGGCATCCTGGCAGCAGCACTCGTGGGCCCGGGCAGGTGCGACGTTCACCGCGGCCGCGCCGCGCCCGACCGGCGAAAACGGCCTGCCCCCCATCGACCGTCACGACGACTCCGACCCCCAGGATCGCGGCCGCGACGATCCACGGGTGGCGGCCGCACCCGATCCCCACCAGGAACTACTCGACCAGATCGCCGAGGTCTGCCAGGTCACCGACCCGCGGTCCCGGATTCGCCGGGTCGGCGGGGAGGTACCGCACCTGATCGTCACCCGCCAGCGCGACGGGATGACCTCGGTGCTCCGAATCGGTGCGCGGGCGGGTGAGCCGACCCGGGCCGACCTGGACCGTTTCGCCTCCGTCGTGCGGGCCTTGGACCTCGACGGCGGCGCCGAACTGATCTCGTCGGGCACGCCACCGGAGGCGCTGCGGCTCGAGGCTCGCGGCCGGGGTATCCGGCTGCGCAGCTTCCTGGAGTTCCAGGGCCTGCTTGACCTGCGCGCGTTCGTGGCCGGGCAGACCACCGATATCGCCGCCGACAGACGTTACCCACCGTCGTTGTACGTTCCGCAACGCTTCCGCGAACTGGTCGGCGCCGTCCGGACCTTAAGGGAGGGCCTGAGCGACGAGCTGATGCGTCTCGTGGCCGAGGAGGAGGGTCGTTTCGTCCTGGTGCTTGGCGACTTCGGTCGGGGCAAGACCTTCGCACTGCGTGAGATCGCCCGGCGCATTCCGGCGGAGCTGCCGCATCTGATCCCGATCCTGATCGAGCTGCGTGCCCTCGACAAGGCGCACTCGGTCGACGGGCTGGTAGCCGCGCACCTGGCCAACCACGGGCAGAGCCTCGCTGACCTGCGCGCCTTTCACTACATGCTGCGCGAGGGCCGGCTCGTGCTGCTCTTCGACGGCTTCGACGAGCTGGCGAGCCGAGTCACCTACGAACGCGCCACCGAGCATCTCACCGCAATCCTCGAAGCCACAGAGGGCAACGCCAAGGTGATCGTCGCGAGCCGGACCAGTCACTTCCGCAGCGATGAGCAGGTCCTCACCGGGCTCGGCCAGCGTGTCGGCCTGCTACCACGGCGCCGGGTACTGGTCATCGAGGACTTCGGCTCCGCTCAGATCCACAGCTACCTGCGTAATCGCTACGACGACGAGGCCACGGCCACCGAGCGGCTGCAAATGATCAATGGCGTCCGGGACCTGATCGGGCTGAGCCGTAACCCCCGCATGCTGAGCTTCATCGCGGGCCTGCCCGCCGAACGGCTGCGGCGGGTCGCGGCTGCCCACGACACGGTCAGCGCCGCCCAGTTGTACCGGGAGATCCTCGACACCTGGCTGGCCTTCGAGGTGAACCGCACCCAGGGCGTCGCTGGTTCCCCGCCTGGGCTGAGCCTCGAGGACATGTGGACAGCGGTGACCACGCTCGCGCAGCGGCTGTGGACCGCCGACGAGGATCGGCTGCGCCTGGCCGATCTGCGTGAGGTCGGCCGGACACTGGCCGGAATGACCGAGGAACGTCCATCACCCGCCCAGAGCGAGCACGCGATCGGCGCGGGCAGCCTGCTGGTCCGTTCGGAGGACGGGCTGTTCGGCTTCATTCACGCGTCAGTGGCCGAATGGCTGGTCGCCCATCGGATTGCCGACCTGCTACAGACCGAACCGACGCAGGCCACCGCGTTACTCACCCGACGAGTTCTCTCTGCACTCACCGTGGAGTTCCTGTGTGACCTCACCGATCCGCGGGCCCTGCGGGACTGGACGGCAGCGGTCCTCGACAGCCCAGACGCGGCGGAGACGTCCCGGGCGAACGCCGTGAAGATCAACATTCGGATGCGGACCCCGGTCCGCGGGGATCTGCGCGGCGCGGTACTGCGCGGGGAGGACCTGTCCCACCGCGAGATGCGCGATGTCGACCTCACCGGCGCCGACCTGGCCGACGCACGCCTCGTCGGCGCCGACCTGACCGGTGCGGTCCTACGCGACGCCACCCTCGCCGGGGCCTGCCTGGACGGAGCGAAGCTGCGTGACGCGGACCTGTCCGGCGCCGATCTCACCGGTGCCCGCATGCTCGGCGCGGACCTGCGCGACGTCCGCTTCGCCACCAGCCGCTGGCGACGCGCTCTTGTGATCAACTCCGGGGCGTCGGCGGCGCTCGCGGCGGCCGCCCGGGCCGGCGGTGCCGCCGTGATGCCCGGCGGGGTCGTCGAGTTCGGGCTCGCCTCGCCCGCGGTCAGCGTCAACTTCGGTTTCGAGACCGGGCGGATCCCCTCCCCCGTCCGGTTCAGCCCGGACGGCTCGATCATGGTGATAGCCGGCGAGGACGGCGGTGCGCTGGTCTGCGACCCCGACGGTCGGCCGCTGCGCACGCTGCAGGGCCATCGCGGCCGCGTGCACGCGGTCGCCGTGACCGTCAATCACATCGTGACAGCGTCCGTCGACCGTGTCGTGCGGCTGTGGTCCGCGCTGACCGGCGAGCCGGTGGGTGAACTGCACGGCCACCAGGGCTGGATCTGGCCGATGTCGCCCAGCCCGGACGGCCGGCTGCTCGCCACCGGTGACCGGGCCGGTGACCTTCGGATCTGGGAGCTCGCGTCGGGCCGGCTGCGACACACCCTTCCCGGCCACGGCGAACGGGTCTGGACCGCCGCGTTCCACCCCCATCAGCCGCTGCTCGCCACCGGCGACAGCTCCGGCACCGTTCGACTGTGGAACATCGGCGGTGGGGACGAGGGGAGCGCCGAGGTCGAGGCGGACACCGGGCACGGGGCGCTGGTGTGGGCCCGCGGCGGTCATACCGGGAACCTCTTCCGCCTGGTGTTCCATCCCGACGGCACCCAGCTCGCGACCGCCGACGAAGCCGGCGACATCCGGTTGTGGGACACCGCGACCGGAGAGCTGGACCAGGAGCTGACCGGCCACGACTACCCCGTATACACAGTCGACTATCACCCGGACGGCGCCGAGCTCGCCAGCGGCGACACCGGCGGTGTGGTCTGGGTGTGGAGCCTGCCCTCCGGTCAGGGAAGGATCATCGCCCGGCACACCGGTGCCGTCTACCGGGTCGGGTTCAGCCCGGACGGCACCATGCTGAGTTCCGGTGACAGCGACGGCGTGCTGCGCTTGACCAGCACCGCGACCGACACCCGGCTGCACACGCTGGCCGCGCATCGCGGTTCGGTCTGGCCGGCGGTGTTCCATCCGGACAGCCAGCGGCTGGTCAGCGCCAGCAACGACGGGACGGCCCGGATCTGGCAGACCCGCACCGGCACCTGCCTGGCGACGGTGACCGGCCACGGCCGGCGGCTCACCGCCGTCCGGTTCAGCGCTGACGGGCGGCTGCTCGCCGTCTGCGGCAACGACGGCCTCGTCCGCCTGTGGGATCCGCGCACCGGTCGCCGTCTCGGCCAGCTCGGCGGGATCTCCGATCGGATGATCTCTGCCACCTTCAGCCCCGTTGACGGACGCATCGTCGGCAGCAGCAACGCCGGCACGGTGCACGTCTGGAACCTGCAGCCTGTTGTCGCGACGCTACCGAACGGCGTGGCGAACCCGTACGACACCGGCCCGCACGATGTGGATCGGCCGCGCGACCAGGCGCCGGGCGCCGACATCGGCGCGGCCACGATCGGCAGCTACGAACGCGAACTGCGGATCGAGACCGAGCACGTGTGGGCGGAGGCCCTCGACCCGGCCGGCGAGATCCTCGCGACCGCCAACGACGACGACTCGGTGCAGCTGTGGTTCCGTACGACAGGACGGCAACTGCTCGGCATTCCCGATCACAGAGGCCGCGTCCGTTCTCTGGACTTCAGCCCGGACCGACGCCTGATCGCTACCGGTTGCGATGACCGACTGGTGCGGCTGTGGCGGCTCACCGACGACAGCCTCCCCGGTCTGGACGGTGCGCCGTTGATGCTCGAGGGCCATACCGACCGGGTGTACGCGGTCCGGTTCAGCGGGGATGGTCGGCTGCTGGCCAGCGCGAGCAACGACGGAACCGCCCGGATCTGGGAAGTCGCCACCGGTACCTGTCACCATGTGCTGCGCGCAGGTCCGGGCCGATTGTGGACAGCGGCGTTCAGCCCAGACGGCCGGTTTCTCGCCACCGCCGGCGACGACCTGGTAATCCGGTTGTGGGATCCGACCACGGGTAGCCAGATCGCCACGCTTGAGGGCCACACCCGCCGAATCTGGTCGATCGACATCACCCGGGACGGCCACCTGCTGGCCAGCTGCGGTGACGACGGCACCACCCGCCTGTGGGACGTCCGCACCATCACGGGCGGGTCCGGGCCAGGCGAAGGCGGCGAGGTCCGCGGACCGACCCTGACGCTGGTCGGAGTCCCCACGGGTTGGGCCGCCCTCGCCCCCGACGGGCGGTACAAGGTCGCCGGGGACATGGCCGGGCAGATCTGGCAGGTCATCGGCATGTCACGGTTCGAGATCGGCGAGCTGGACGGACACCTGGACGATGTCCGTCGGCTCGCCCCGGACGAGCCGTTCTGACCTCCTGGAACGGACCGCGTCCCCGCGCGCACGTCTCGGTACCGCGGACACCGGGTGCGAGTTCAGACACAGGCCATCAGCACGGGCGCAGGTTGCCCGTCCGAAGCACAGCGGAGACCCGTGGAATCCACGCGGATGCACCGACCGCGCAGCGTTCGTGACTCTAGGGTTGAGGCGTGGCGATAGTGCAGGTCGGTCTGCTGGTGGTCGCCGTCTTCGGGGTGTTTGTACCTCGTGTTCCCAACTGGCTGATACCGTGCCTGGCGGCCGGCGCCCTGCTCGCATCCGGCAGCATCAGCCTCAACGACAGCTGGGACGCGGTCCGGCCGCTGGTCGCACCGCTGGCGTTCCTCCTGCTCGCCGTCCCGCTCGCGCTGATGCTGGACCGGGTCGGTTTCTTCGCCGCGGCCGCGGCTGCCATGGACCGTGGTCGCGACCCACGCCTGGGCCTGTGGATCCTCGCTGCCACGGTGACCACCTTCCTGAACCTCGACGCCTCGGTGGTGCTGCTCACTCCGCTCTACATAAGACTCGCCCGAAGAAATGGGCTTGACGCCAGACTTCTTGCTTTTCAGCCAGTCCTGCTGGCCTGCCTGGCATCCAGTGCGCTGCCCATCTCGAACCTGACCAATCTCATCGCCGCAGACTCCCGAGATCTCGGCATCGCCGACTTCCTGGTACATCTCGGTCCGGCATCCCTGGCGGCGGTCATCGTGGGCTGGTTCGGCTACCGTCGTCTGCCCGCGGCCACGGCCGGCGTACCGCCGGTCCGTGAACCCGTCAACCACCGGGCCCTCTACCAGGGGCTCCCTGTCGTCATCTTTGTCGTACTCGGTTTCACCGTCGGTGACGCACTCGGTGTCAAGGCATGGATCATCGCTCTGATCGCCGACGTCGTACTGCTGGCCATGACTCGCGACCTGCGCGTGGGGGACATTCCCTGGGGTGCGGCCGGGCTTGCCGCCGGCCTCGGCCTGGTTGCCGCGGCCGCCGCGCCGCACCTGGGAATCGACAACATTCTCGGCACGCAGAACTGGCCTGGCCAGCTGCAGACCGCGGGATTTGCTATCGTAGCTGCGGACACCATCAACAATCTGCCCGCCCTGCTCGTCAGCATGCCTGCACTGCACCCTGGTTCGGACCACATCTGGCCGCTGCTCTTCGGAGTGAACTTCGGCCCGGTGTTTGTGCTGCACGGTGCACTTGCCGGTCTACTGTGGCGTGATACTGCGGCCCGTCTGGAGGTGCAGGTCA
Source organism: Frankia sp. AgPm24 (assembly GCF_023243055.1). Taxonomy (NCBI): domain Bacteria; kingdom Bacillati; phylum Actinomycetota; class Actinomycetes; order Frankiales; family Frankiaceae; genus Frankia; species Frankia sp. AgPm24. The sequence goes on from NZ_JALKFW010000005.1 coordinate 149,136, forward strand.
GTGCCTGGGAATACACCAGGACCGGTGCCCGAGTGGGAATTCCCGCGCTGCTCGTCGGTCTGGCCATCGTCGTGGTGACGGGCGTTCTGTCGTGATGGTTCCACACCGGATGCTCCAGGGTTCGGGGCCCGGCAGCCAGCGCCCAGAGCGCGACCGGCCAGAGCCCGGCACCGTTGGCTGCCAGTCCTCCGGAAGCCAGATCCTCGATGTCGTGTTCCTTCCGCCGCCGTCGCTCGCCGAACGGGTGGTACGGGAGAGCCGGGCGCTGGCCGCACAGATGCGCCACGCGGGTAACCCCTCCCACTTCGTCCTGGCCGGTTCGGCACCGGGCGGCGGCACCGGGGTCTGCGCGCCGCACGTCTCACTGTTCATGCTCACGGCCGACCCGGCGGACCTGCCCGCCGTCCTGCGCGCGCTGCGCGCGGTGGCAGCCGCCAGCGCACCGGTACCCGCAGTCGGCCGGGCCTACACGCACAATCCCCATGGAGCCCCGGAACTCCACTTCGCCGGCTCGCCAGCCTGGACGGCCCTGCAGCGCCGGGTCGTCGCGGCGTTCGAGCCGTTGCGGCGGGGTCGCCAGCGCACCGTCGACCCCGCTGGCGTTCCGCTTGCCACCGTGCTCGCCGATGACAACGCCGCGACATCCGCCCGACGTCGCCAGCTGCTGACCTACGGCTATGACGAGATCACCGACGACCTGGACGACCGGTTCCGCCCGCACATCACCCTTGCCTGGCCCGAACGGGACTCCCCGGCCATACCGCTTGATTCCCTCCAGCCGGCCACGGATGTGCAGGCCACGTTCGACCACCTCGCCGTGCACAGCATGAGCGCCTGGGGCACCTGTACCGTCTCGCACGGCACGGCACGTCTAACCGGTCCGCGATAGCCCGAGGGCGTCCCGCACAACCTGATCCTCAGCTGTGAACGTGACCAGTTCGGCCCGAGCCCCACAGCCCCACAGATGACTACTCGGCGCTGATGGTCGCGAACGCCGTGTCCGGCTGCTGCGTGAGGCCGGTCAGGTCGGCGCGCGGGCTGCCGAGCAGGAAACCCTGGCCGTAGCCGATGGAGGCGCCGATCACGGCCTCGAGATCAGCGGGGGCCTCGATGCCCTCGGCGATCACGTCGCTGCCCAGGCCGTCGGCGATACGTGACATTCCGGCGGCGACGGCGGCGTGGGCGGGGCTGACGGCCATGTCCCGCACGATGAACCGGTCGAGCTTGATGATGTCGGGGCGCAGGCACAACAGGACGCCCAGCCCCGCGTACCCGGTGCCCACGTCGTCCAGGGCGATCCGCACACCGTGCGAACGCAGGCGTTCGACCACGGCGAACAGGTCGTCATCGTCGTCGGCGATGTACTCGCGCTCGGTGAGCTCCAGGATGAGCTGCTCCGGGCGTCCGGTGCGCAGGAAACGGTCGGCGAGCTGGTTGGTGACGACGGAGGGGGACGCGTTCACCGCGAGGCGGATGTCGGGTGGGAGCCGCGGGAGCATCGCGAGCGCCCGGTCGACCGCGGTCAGTTCCAGTTCGGCGCCAAGGCCCACCTGCGCCGCGTCGGCGAACACCTCCTCGGGGACGGCGTACGTGCGGAAGCGGGACAGCGCCTCGACCGCGATCGTCCGGCCGGTCCGCAGGTCGATGATCGGCTGGAAGTGCATGTGGGGCGAGCCTTCCTCCATGACGGCCTGGATGCGGCGCCAGATCCGGCTACGGGACTCCCACATGCGATGCAGATCGGTCACGTAGCCGGTGAGCAGGCCGGCGAGCAGGTTCAGCAGTCGCAGTTCCCGATCGCCCAGCGATGGCTGCGGCTGCCGGCTCAGGCAACCCACCAGGCCGTAGGTCCGGCCGTCCGCGTCCAGGACGGGGGTCGCGGCGTAGGCCCGAACCGCGAGCTCGCGGACGGGGGCCAGCGACACGGTCCGCGGATCGCTCCAGGTGTCGGGGATCAGGTTCGGCAGATCGCCGGCCAGGACGTGGCGAAACAGGCTCTGGTCGCGACGCACGGTGCTGCCGGCCACCAGACCCAGCGGGAGCTCCCGGCCACTGATCACCTGGACGACGAGCAGGTCCCCGTCCAGACGCCCCAGCCAGGCCGCCTCCATGTGCAGCCGGCGGCGCAGCAGCTCCAACAGTTCGACCAGCGCGGTACTCGGCGCACGCACCCTGGCGCGCGGTCCCAGACACGTGACCATTGATGCTCACCCCACAGCTGCGATACCCCGACCGCCGGGGGGCACACCAGGGCGGTCGCGCGCCGCCCGACCGGACCGGTTGCCCATGAATGTCCGGTCTGCCATCGTCACCACGGTCATCGTCACCACGGTCATCGTGACGCCGGTCAACGTGGACGCGGAGGTGAGCCGCATGAGCGGCCAGATACTGGTGATCGTCGGCGCGGGCGGTATGGGTGTGTCGGTGGCCCGCCGTCTCGGCGCCGGCCGGACGATCCTGGTGGCCGACATCAGCGAGCGGACGCTCACCCGGGTCGAGAGGGAACTCTCCGAGGAGGGGCTCACCGTCGTCTCGCAGGTCGTGGACGTGAGCTCGGCGGACTCCGTCCAGGAACTCGCCGATGTCGCCGACCGACTCGGACCGGTGATCAACATCGTGCACACCGCGGGTCTGTCCCCCGTGCAGGCGTCGGCCAGTGCCGTGCTCGCCGTCGACCTGCTCGGCGTCGCCCTGGTGCTGGACGCGTTCGGCCCGGTCATCGCACCCGGCGGCGCCGGCGTGATCATCTCCAGCATGGCGGGGCACCTGGCCGCGTCCCTCACCCCCGAGCAGGAACGCGAGCTCGCGACCACCCCGACCGACCAGCTGCTCGCCCTGCCGCTGCTCACCCCGGACCCGCCGCTCGACCCGGCCTCGGTCTACGGCATCGCCAAGCGGGCGAACCACCTGCGTGTCCAGGCCGCCAGCACCGCCTGGGGTCGGCGCGGAGCCCGGGTGAACAGCATCAGCCCCGGCATCATCGACACCGTCATGGGCCGGGCGGAACTCGCCGGCGAGAACGGCGTCCTCATGCGCATGATGGTGGACGCCTCCGGCACCGGACGGCTCGGCACCCCCAGCGACATCGCCGCCGCGACCGCCTTCCTGCTTGGCCCGGACGCCTCCTTCATCACCGGTGTCGACCTGCTCGTCGACGGCGGCGTCACCGGCGCCCTGCTCACCGGCGCCCTCGGCTGATCGCCCCGGCCGGCTCGGCTCGGGCCGGGGCGACGTCGCGGTCAGACGGTGGCGACGATCAGATCTTCCACGCTGGACGGGCGTAGTGCGTCCGGACGGCCGGTGAAGTAGCGCTCGGCAAGGTCCGCGGCGGACACGTGCCGCGTGGTGGCGAAGCCGCACCCGCGGGCGAGATCCTGGAACTGCGTCGGCGTGAAGAAGCTGAGAAAGGGTGTGCCGGCGGCCTGCGCAGAGGCCCGCGTCCGGGCGTGCCCGGGCCGCTCCTGCGCTTCGATGAGTTCCTCCGGCAGCATGAACGTGGCGACCAGCGTCGAACCAGCCGCGAGGACAGCACTGTGACGCAGTGTCGCCGCCATCGCGCTTGTGGTCAGGTACTGGGAGACCCCGGTGGCGGCCACCACGGCGGGCCTGGTCGGATCAAAACCGGCGGACACCAACCGTGGCCACCAGTCACCGTCAGCCTCGAAATCCACCGGCACCAGCCGCAACCACGGCGGGACGCCGAACCCGCCCGCCACCAGCCGTTGACGTTTCCATTCCTGCGGGCCGGGCTGGTCGACCTCGAACACCCGCAGCCCGGCGGCGAGATCCACCCGGCGTTGGGCGAAGGTGTCCAGCCCCGCGCCGAGAACCACATACTGACCGACTCCGCGCGCGACCTGTTCGGCGAGCAGATCCTCCAGCAGTCGGGCGCGGGCGACCATGGACGCGCGGATGCGCCGGGTCGCCGCCGGGTCCATGTCCGGACGCCCCTGCCAACCGTCGCCGGGCTCGACCAGGGCCAACCCCACCTCGTCAGCCAGCACGTGCGGCGGCGGGTCAAGCTGGACATGCAGGGCCCGCCACAACGCGACCCGCACCGCGGTGCTTTCCGGAGCCAGTACCGGATTATCACCCACGTGATCCGCCCCTGTTCCCTTCAGAAGCCCCGCATCGCGTTTCCACGAATACCGGAAGAATGCCTGAGCCATCTTCTTCAGGAGCCTACCCTGGCCGACGACGTGACCGCCCGAACGTGACAGCGAGCGGACCGACGACAGTCGCATCGTGTCGCCTTTTAGTGCCGAAAACAATGGTCGGGGCGCGTTTTCCCTCCACGGTCGGAGAACCCGACCGAATCCCCCGCCCGAGTGGCCCCGGCCACCCCGACCACCCGCCCGTGGACGCCCGGCATCGCCTGGCCGGCCCGCACCCCCGCGGCCGCCGGAGTGCGGTGGCGTCCAATATCCGACGACGGCCCGCGCGCAGAGCTGATCATCGGTAGGCTTCGCGACGCCTCGGACAGGTGGCCAACGGCCACCGCCTCGTCCCGCCCCGGACCAGCCCTACCGTGGCGCCGCCGAGGTCACGTTCGCCGAGGACAGAAGGGTACAAGCGTGCGTAACGCGCGATGTCTGGCAGCGGTCACGGCCTCCTTGCTGGCCCTGGTGCTGCTGGTTGGCTGCGGGCCGAAGTCCTCGTCGTCGGTCACCGGGAGCTCCGCCACATCGACGTCCTCGGACGCCGAGTTCAACAGCGCGTGTCCGACAAACGGAAACACCAAGGCGTTTGCCAAGACCCGTTTTGCACTGCATTCTGGCCTTGCGCTCGGAGCCTTCCACCGGTACATCTACAAGCCGCTGAAGAACGGCGGTTTCAAGTCCGGTGCCGACAAGCGCAAGCGCACCTTTGCCAAGGCCGCGATCGCCGGGGTCTTCGTCGTCCATGAGATCAAGGTTGCGAACGGTTTCGCGCTGGCGAATCCAAGTCTGTGTCGAGCGACCCAGTCAGTACGCAACACGTTTTCCACTCTCACCGGCCGCCTGCGCGGTGGGACCGCCACCGAGGCGGACGTCAACAGCGCCGAGCAGGCGTTCACCAGCCTGCGGCAGACCGCCACACAGAACGGCTTCGGCTTCAACGAGCGCAACGTGACGGTACCCGGCGCCGGATGACCAGAAGGACGCCCCGCCAGCGAGGCCCCTGACCGGACCGGCCCCACGGCGGCTCCTGCGCCCGGCACGCACGAAGCGGACGCCGGGCGCAGGAGTCGGCCGCACGGGCCCCCGACGAATCGCCGCTGGCACCCTGGCGCCAGCGGCCTGCGCGTCGACGGGCTCGGTACGCCGGCCTCAGTAGGCCAGGAAGAGAATCTGGTCGCGGGTGTACTCGTGACCGGGGTGGTTCTCCGCCAGGTGCGTCTGGGTCTTCTCGACGAGCTCGTCCTCGTCCGCACCTTCGATGAACTCGCCACACGGGCAGTTCAGTCGCACCGCCACTGCTACTCCTTTCCCCGTGGGCCGCATCACCCCGGGCATGGTCGGCCGTGGACGGACCGTCAGCCGTCCCCGTCCATCCAGTGTTGCACGGCGCAACATGGCGCCGCGCGTCATCGGCCACCAGCCCGATGTGGCTGGACCGTCCCGGAGCGTGTGCCCGCGGCCACCAGACCACAGCCGGAAACGCTCATGGACAGCGCGCTAGGCACCCGCGTGACGCGGACCGGCCGGGAACCGGCCCCTGGCCCGCCGACGCAGGGCGGACCCCGGCGGCGCGTCCGGGCCACCGGGCAGAAACCGCAGTTCGGCGGTCCAGTCGATCCGGTTGACCTCGGCATCCGCCGGGACCATGGTGAAGCTGCGCCAGAGGAAGGCGACCACCTCACGGGCGGGCAGTTCGAACTCGGCGATCCCCGACGGGCTGGACAGCCGCAGGGCCAGCGCCGCCTCGCCGGCGGCCACCGCCGGCCGGACCCGGACGTCCCCAAGACCCACCGGCCGTCGGGTGCCCTCGGCGAGCAGCCGACGCGCGAACCGCCAGACGATCTGATCGACCCCTGGCCCGCCGACCGTGAGGGTCACCGCGATCGGGTCCGCCGCGTCGAAGCCAAGCCCGACGAGCACCCACCTGCGGCGCCCACCCGGCCGCACCACCTGCACGTACAGCGCGCGCTGCAACACCCCGCACCGACCCAGACGGCGGAACATGCGCCCTCCCCTGACCCTTCTTACCTGCCTGTCACAGCCCGCCGACCACCACACCCCGCCAATCCGCCGCGTCCCGCCGGCCGTTACTGCCAGCCACGTGGATCGACACCACCGGGAATCCGGTCGGCGGGCGCGTAGGGCCTGCGGGTGAACACGAACGACGCGAGCTCGAGGTTCGTCAGCCGACCGGACGCGTCCCGACCGAGGACAAGAGTCTCACCGGCGAAGTAGCCGTCGAGCCCGGTCCAGGTCCCGGCGGTGGGGCCCGGTCGCAGCCGGGAGGCCCGACCGTAGCGACCCTGCGGCGTGAGCACCAACGTGCCGTCACCACGCAACGTCACTATGTAGGGAGCTGGCCCCCAGTACCAGACACCGGTGATGTCCAACGTGTCGCCGTCGACCAGCGGGCCGGGCAGCCATTCGGTGGGCAGCGACGGCTGCAGCGCGTCGACCGAGTCGATGAGGTCAAGGGTGAGTTCACCGACCGCGACTCCGCTCGTGGCGTTCGACAGGGCCACGGCGGCGGTGCCCCCCGGACGGCTCCACGCCGCGGCGACGAACCCCGGCATCGAGCCACCATGCCCGACGAACACGGTGCTCGTCCCAGCCGGGCCACGCTGGCCGCCCGGGCGGCGGATCAGCTGCAGTCCGAGGCCGGCGCCGAGCTGCCACTCGCCGCTGTCCGCCTCGACCGCCGCCGGTTCCCGCATCTCGGCCAACGTGTCCAGCGACAGCACGGCGTCGCTGTGGCCGCCCAGGACCGCCATCCAGCGGACCAGGTCGGTCACCGTCGACCACAGCTGACCGGCCGGCGCCATCACCCCCGCGTCGTGCGCCGGCTCGGGCAGCAGAACATCCGCATGCGGATGAACGGCGTACCCCAGCGCGTGGGGGGCCATCGGCGCCCCGGTGGTGCGGGTCAGCCCCAGCGGCGCCAGCAGCTCCCGGTCCAGTGCCTGCGCCCAGCTCATCCCACGCAGGCGGGCGACCAGCTCGCCGAGAACGGCGAAACCGACGTTGGAGTAGTGATGGCGCCGCCCGGGACGGAACCGCCGGGGGTCAGGCCCGACGGCCTCGTCGAGGGTGGCGTGCTCACTGCCGGCCACCCGCTCCCACCAGGGCGGCGGCGTCTCGGCGGTGATCCCGCCCAGATGGGCCAGGAGCTGGGCGATCGTGCTGTCGCCGACCGCTGTGCCCGGCACATGTCGGTCGAGGGGATCCGCCAGTGACAACCGACCCTCGTCCCGCAGGCGCAGCACGAGCACCGCGGTGAACGTCTTGGTGATCGACCCGATCCGGTACTGGGTGTCCGGGCCCGGCCGGCCCGCCTCCCCCAACGTCACCCGTCCGCCCCCGTCGGCGGTGCCCGCGCCAGGCGCCGCCCCGCCACCGATGTCGTCGGCGGGAGCCCTGGCCGGGCCGACCGCGCGACCCCGGCCCGCGGACCAGACGGTCTGGCCATCCCGGGCCACGGCCGCCATCAGCGACGGGGCCCGGGCATCCGCCTGTTCGGATGCCACCCGGTGCAGCAACTGTCGTTGCGTCGCGGCAAGCAGCGGTTCAGGTGCGCTCGACATCGGCATCCCCCACCCGGGCCGGTGCGCCCGAACCAGCATCCCGGCCGGCCAACCATCCGACCGCCTCATGCCCCAGCCATCCAGCCATCCGACCATCCCCCGACCAGGCCCGAGGACCACGCGCTACGACCAAGGCCCAGCGACCGGGACCGGAGACCGGGACCGGGGCGTGGTGATGGCAGGCGACCACCGCGCGGCCGGGCGCAGCGGCACCGGAACCTCACCATCGACCCTGGTAGCGCAGACTGGAGCATAGGCCCGCGGACGCCTGGCACGTCCAGGGAACCCGCCCACGGCCACCGGCGCCCTCGGATGAGCGACCTCCCGTTTCCCGGGCTCCGCGATCCGCACACCTCCGGAAAAAGAGCAGATCTCCAGGAAAACAAGGAATCATACGGACGACCTCGGCACGAAAATCCGCCGGATAATCCGTTTCCACTTTTCGGGCGAACCGGCAGGGATGCATCGAGGATTGCGGTCCGCGGCAGCACGGTCGTTTGGACGGCGACCAACGGGACCAAGGTCCATATTGGTCCCGCCCGGGCCGCCGCATGATGGATGCGGTGGCGCGACCCTGTGCGCCGCCGGGCGGAACAGAGGTGACATGACGGCACTGGCGACTTTCCCGATGGCGGGGCCGGAGCCGAAACCCGGGCCACGGCTTCGCGACCCCCGCCGGCGGGTGCCCCACGCCCGCCGGCACTCCTCGCGTCCACCCGGTCCGAACCGACCGGCGCGATTGCCCGCCGTACCCGCACATCCTGGCCTTCGGCCACGACGGCGCGTACGCCACTGTCCGGGCAACTGCGCAGGTCAAAGCCCCACACGTTGCCTTTCGTCGCCGGCCGGCCCGGCGTGCCCCCACTGACTGGCGGCGCGTCCGGCGTAACCGCGGTCGGCGATCCACGCCGGTCTCCCCCCGACCCCGAGGACGGCCCTACTGTGTCTGACTACTGCTGGTGCCTGGCCACCCCGGCCATCGACGACCTGATCCGGGAACACGACGAACTCGTCGAACTGTCCGCGCTGGCCCGCGCGGCCTATCGGTGTGGCGATATCGAGGCGCTGGTCGAGAGCTGCACCGCGATCACGTCTGTTCTCGGACCGCATACCGAGGTCGAGGAACGAGGCCTTTTCCCACCCATGGCTGTCGAGTTCCCCGAGAAGATCGCCATTCTGTGCGGCGAACATCGCCGTATCGAGGCCGTCCTCGCCGGTGCGACCGATGGCACCGCCGGCACCGATCCCGCCTGGCCCGCCCGGGTCATCGAAACGCTGACCCTGCTGCGCCGGCACATCGTCAAGGAACAGGAGGGTCTCTTCCCCGCGGCGCTCTCCGTCCTGTCCAGCGACGACTGGGAACTGCTTGCCGGCATCCGTGACCGCTGCGGCATGCTGACCTCCTGAGCGCCTGAGCACCGCGACCAGCGACCAGCGACCAGCGACCAGCTGGCCCCTGCCGGTCTGCTCGTCCGTCGCGGCGCCCACCCATCGCCCACCTGCGGACTACCTCGTCGGGGTGGGCCTTCGGGGCGGTGGGCCCTGGGCGGTGGGGTTCGACGCAGGATGTGACCAGAGGTGCTCGGGCCCCGGGCCGCGGTCGAACCGGGACACCGGGAGGATAGGGAGACCCCTGCAAGCTGTTTCGGGAAGGCGAGGCCAGACGCGTGAGTCCGCAAGCATCGGTTCCCCTCGTGGACGTCGACGATCAGGTGGTGCTGCTCGACGCCGACCGCCAACCGTGCGGGACGGCGCCACGGCTATCCGTGCATGACCATGACACGCCCCTGCATCTGGCCTTTTCCTCGTACATTTTTGACGAGGACGGGCGGTTGCTCGTCACCCGGCGGGCGTTGGAGAAGCGGACGTGGCCGGGCGTGTGGACCAACAGCTGTTGCGGCCATCCTCGACCGGGCGAACGGATCGAGACCGCCGTCGAGCGGCGGATCGCCCAGGAGCTGGACCTGGTCGTCACGGATCTGCGCTGCGCGCTGCCCGACTTCTCCTACCGGGCGACGGCGGCGGATGGGTTGGTCGAGAACGAGTTCTGTCCCGTCTTCGTGGCGCGGGCCGTGGGCGAGCCGAACCCGGATCCCGGCGAGGTGGTCGAGTGGCGCTGGGTCGAGTGGGATGACTACCGCGTGGCGGCCGAACGAACCCCGTGGGCGCTGAGCCCCTGGTCCGTCGAACAGATGGCCGCGTTCACCAGGGCCACCCACCCGCTGGCCATCGTTGCCCCGGCCAGCCACTGATTCGCTCCCCCGCCGGGCCCGGTAGTCCGAAGCCGAGCGAGGCCACCGGCGATTACTAGTCACTAATGACTAGAGCATGGTCGAATCAGCTAGCCACAGCTAGCCATGAACGACTGGCGATCGCCTACTAAGGGTGACAAGTTCAACGCGTAACGACCCACCCCGGGCGTGGCATTCAATGTGCCGCCCGTGCGCTTCAGCTCACGTGCGGCACACGATGCTCGACCGGATCCGGCGGTAGGCGAGGCTCGGCCCAGCCGCCCGCGGGTCCGTGGCCCCGCCGAGTCCGGCGGGGAACTTCCGCGGGCATCCAGAGCACCGCGTCCGGGCCTCCGGGCACCGCGCCGGAAAGTCCGGCCAGGTTCGCGAACCCGGCCGGATCCGCATTGGCAACATCCCACGGACGTCGAGTAACCGGGTATTTGGTCCCGAATCAGATTTGCGTGCCAGACCGACCTCCCACCGTCGTCGGCAGTTGTCGACGACGGTGGGGTCGGCGCCCCTGACCAGCCGGATCCGCGGCTCACCAGCCACCGCCGGTGGAGCCGTCCTACCAGCCCACGGTCGCCTCCGAGCGGATCGCCGCCGGGCCCCGTCGGCCGATGGCCACTCGCCGGCGCCCGGCAGGCGGGCCGACACGAGTACGCGGCCCATCCCGGCAGGCGTGTTCACGTTATTGGAACGCCGCACACCATCCGCGGTGTGCCGAGCTCCCCCGGCGCACCGCGCTTCGCTCCGGCCGACCCGAAGGTACGGCGGAACACCAGGCGCCCGAATATCCTCGCCGCGGGCCACCGACCGGTCCGAAGCGAGCGGGGTGACCGGGAAACCGACTTCTCCTAGAATCATCTCAGCCCGATCGAAAACCATGCGCTCCTCTTCCACTCCGATACCCGTCCATCCGGGAAGAGCGGCTACCGGGGCCGCGTGCCATCCTTTCCGCCGGCCGCTGCGGCACTAACCGTCGGTAACCTCGAAGATCCCGATGGCGGTGGCCGGGGACCATCCGGTGACCAGTCTTCGATTGGTTCGCCAAAGTGCTTGCCGCCCATGCCGGTTCTGGGGGAGGCTCCCGTTGCACGCCAAGGAGCGCTTCGTCCAGATCATGAGTGCGGCACAAGATGCCAGCCGCGTAACGCCACGGGGGTTCTAGCGGTATGGAACGGTCGACGGTGCGGTGTACGGTGCCCGCGGAGGCAGGATTTTTTTCGGGCCTGATTCTGCCGGGCTGATCCTCTTCCGGTCACACCGAAAACCACTGCTGTCGGCTCCGCCGGATCCGCCGTGGTCGACTTCATTTCCCAGGGAATTTTCGCCGTAGCGCCAGGCGGCGCGGAAATCCGCGCGATTCTGGTGTCATGGTCGGCTCGCCCTGTCCGGCCACGGTCCTGCCATCGGTCGTGGCCGTGTTCGCGGGCCCGGCCCGGACCGTCCTCGCATCCCGGGCCTTCGCGTGTCCCGGTCCGGGTGCGTCCCTGACGTGGTCGCGTCCCTGCCTCGGTCGTCAACCCGGGCTGGGGAACCCGTCCGAGATCGCCTGCGCTCCTCCCCGGGAGCAGACCGCCTGGCGCCTGTCCTGGGCGGACACCCGTCCCGCTGGCGTGCCAGCGCGCCGGGAAACGAGAGCACGACCCCAACTGACCTGTCCCGCACGAGCTCACAGAGCCCTGCAGCACCACAGAGAGGTGGAGCCCCATGACCGAGCCCGTTTCGACCGACTCCGCGGCGCCTGGCGAGGATTTTCAGCTGAGCCTCAGCACGGCGGCCGCGCGTAATCTCGCGACGACCACCAAGTCCGTTCCGCAGTCGCAGGAGATCACCTCCCGTTGGCTGCTGCGCGTGCTGCCCTGGGTCCAGACCGCAGGCGGTGTCTACCGGGTCAACCGGCGGCTGGCCTACGTGCTGGGCGACGGCATCATCACGTTCACCTCGACCGGCTCCGAGGTCCGGGTGATTCCCGGTGAGCTCGCGGAACTGCCCGCGCTGCGCGGCTACGGCGGGGGCGCCCTCGGTGCGCTCGCCGACCGTTTCACCCAGCGGGAGTACGCACCGGGTGACGTCATCGTCGAGGCCGGCACCCCGGCCGACGCGGTGTACCTGATCGCCCACGGCAAGATCGAGCGGTTCGGCCCGGGCGAGTACGGGGACGACCGTTCCCTCGGCGTCACCGCCGACGGCGGCTTCTTCGGCGAGGAGGTGCTCGTCGAGTCCGACCTGAGCTGGGAGTTCACCGCCCGGGCCCTGACCGCCGCCACCGTGCTGGTGCTCACCCGCGACCAGTTCGCCGAGGTGGCCGACCGGGACGCCGAGCTCGGCGAGCACCTGGCGGACTACCGCGCCCGTCCGGTGCCCGCGGCCAACAAGCACGGCGAGGCGGAGATCGCGATCGCGTCCGGGCACACCGGCGAGCCGGACATCCCCAGCACCTTCGTCGACTACGAACTCGCACCGCGCGAGTACGAGCTCAGCGTCGCCCAGACCGTGCTGCGGATTCACTCCCGGGTCGCCGACCTGTACAACGAGCCGCAGAACCAGCTCGAGCAGCAGCTGCGGCTCACCATCGAGTCGCTGCGGGAACGCCAGGAGCACGAGCTCGTCAACAACCGCGACTTCGGTCTGCTGCACAACGCCGACCTGCGCCAGCGCATCCCCACCCGCTCCGGCCCGCCGACCCCGGACGACCTCGACGAGCTGCTCAGCCGTCGGCGCAGCACGCACTTCCTGTTCGCGCACCCCCGCACGATCGCCGCCTTCGGCCGGGAGGCCACCGCCCGCGGGATCTACCCGGCCACCGTGCTGCTGCACGACCAGCACGTGCCGGCCTGGCGGGGCGTTCCGATCCTGCCGTTGAGCAAGATTCCGGTCTCCGCCACGGGCGTCAGCTCCATCATCGCGGTGCGTACCGGTGAGGAGAACCAGGGCGTCATCGGCCTGAACTACACCGGTCTCACCGACGAGTACGAGCCGGGCCTGTCGGTACGTTTCGCCGGCATCAACGACAAGGCGATCATCTCGTATCTCGTGACGACCTACTACTCCGCCGCCGTCCTCGTCCCGGACGCACTCGGAATCCTCGAAGGTGTCGAAGTCGGGCGCTGATCCCAGCAATCGGTGCCGCCGCCGCAGGAAGCTCGATCCCTGCGGCGGCGGCGCCTTCCCGGCATTTCCCAACGGCACAGAAGGGTTTTCCCGGAGAGCCATGCAGCCGTTTACCCTGCCCGAGTTCTATGTGCCCTATCCGGCCCGACTGAGTCCGCATCTGGACATCGCGCGGGATCACAGCCGGGTCTGGGCACGGGCCATGGAAATGATCGACCCGCCCGAGGGCGAGCTCGCGATCTGGACCGAACAGGATCTGGACGCCCACGACTACGCCCTGCTGTGTGCCTACACCCACCCCGATGCCACGGCCGAACGACTGAACCTCATCACCGACTGGTATGTGTGGGTGTTCTTCTTCGACGACCACTTCCTCGAACTGTTCAAGCGCACTCACGACATGTCCGGCGCCCGCGCCTACCTCGACCGGCTGCCGGCGTTCATGCCGGTCGACGGCCTGATCACCGAGGAACCGACGAACCCGGTCGAACGCGGCCTCGCCGACCTGTGGACGCGCACCGTGCCGGACCGCTCCCCCGCCTGGCGGGCCCGGTTCGTCGACAGCACCCGCGCGTTGCTCGACGAGTCGCTGTGGGAACTCGCCAACATCAACGCGGACCGCCTGTCGAACCCGATCGAGTACATCGAGATGCGCCGCAAGGTCGGCGGGGCACCCTGGTCGGCGAACCTCGTCGAGCACGCGGCCGACGCCGAGGTCCCGGCCGCCGTGGCGGCGTCCCGACCCTTGCAGGTCCTGCGGGACACCTTCGCCGACGCCGTCCATCTGCGTAACGACCTGTTCTCCTACGAACGGGAGGTGACCGAGGAGGGCGAGCTTTCCAACGGCGTGCTCGTCGTCGAACGTTTCCTCGACCTCGAGACGCAGGAGGCCGCCAACGCCGTCAACGATCTGCTCACCTCACGGCTGCACCAGTTCGAGCACACCGCCCTCACCGAGGTCCCGGCCGTGCTCGACGAGTCCGGTATCGACGCCGCGGGTCGGCTCGCGACCTTCGCGTACGTCAAGGGCCTGCAGGACTGGCAGTCCGGCGGCCACGAATGGCACCTGCGGTCAAGCCGCTACATGAACCAGGACGCCAACCCGGACCTGCTCGCGAACGGCCTGCCCCAGACGCCCCCCGGGCTGCCCGGGCTGCCCGGGCTGGGCACCTCGGCGGCGCAGATCGTCCCGTCCCTGCTCGCGACGACGCCGCAGCGGCTGCGTCGGCACGCGAACGTCCCGTTCCGGGTGGTCGGCCCGACCCGGTTGCCGACGTTCTCAATGCCGTTCGGGACGGGGCAGAGCCCGCACCTGGACGCCTCCCGACGGGAGATCGTGCGCTGGGCGGCCGCGATCGGCATGCTCGATCCGATCCCCGGCATCTGGGACGAGCACAAGCTGATCGCCTTCGACTTCGCGCTGTGTTCGGCCGGCATCCACCCGGACGCCTCCGCGGCCGAGCTGGATCTCACCACCGGCTGGCTGACCTGGGGCACCTACGGGGACGACCTCTACCCGGTGATCTTCGGACGGACCGGGGACCTGGCCGGCGCGAAGCTCTACAACGAGCGGCTGCGGGCGTTCATGCCACTGGACGGTCCGCCCACCGCCGTCCCGATGGACGCGCTGGAACGCGGCCTCGCCGACCTGTGGGCGCGCACCGCCGGCCCGATGCGACCAGGCGAGCGGGCGACGTTCCGCCGAGCGGTCGAAGTGATGATCGACAGCTGGCTGTGGGAGCTCGCGAACCAGGCCAACAACCGCATCCCCGACCCGGTCGACTACATCGAGATGCGCCGGGCGACCTTCGGGTCGGATCTGACGATGGCGCTGTGCCGGATCGCCCAGGGCCCGGCGATACCGCCCGAGGTCTTCCAGGCGCGACCGATGCGCTCCCTGGAGAACGCCGCCGCCGACTACTCCTGCCTGCTCAACGACGTCTTCTCGTACCAGAAGGAGATCCAGTTCGAGGGCGAGATCCACAACTGTGTACTGGTCATCGAGAACTTTCTCGACTGCTCACGGGAACGCGCCGTCCAGATCGTCGCCGACCTGATGAACGCCCGGATCGCACAGTTCCAGCACATCGTCGCCGAGGAACTGCCCACGTTGTACGACCAGCTGGAGCTCGACGAGGACGCCCGGGAAGCGCTGCGCGGCTATGTGCTCGAACTGCAGCACTGGCTGGCCGGAATTCTGCGCTGGCACCAGGGGACCCACCGATATGAGGAGGCCGAGCTGCGCTACCACCCGGCCGTGGGGCGTCGTCCCTTCGGCACCCCGACCGGGATCGGCACTGCGACCACGGACGTCCGCGGCCTCGTCGCCCGTTAGCCCGCACCCCTCGGAACTCCTGGAACCGCCCGTTCGTGGTAGCTACCCCGCGCGTGCACACCCGAGCCAGAACGGAATTGTCCGGGTACAAACGAATGCGTCGGGTGGCGGCACAGCCGCGCCCGGGCACGCCGATGATTCCTTCCTCGTGGCCGAGTGGTTTCGCGCGTCGCCCGGTGCCCGGCACGGTGGCATTCGTGGCAGCTGCCGTGCGAGGGGAGCATCCGAGGGGGACATGACATGTCCTGGAAGTCCTTGCAGGCGGACGATCCGTCCCAAGTAGGCCCATACCGTCTCGTCGGACGCATCGGCACCGGTGGGATGGGCATCGTGTACCTCGGGGTGGACGCCGCCGGCGTCCGCGCCGCGGTCAAGGTGATGCG
This sequence comes from Frankia sp. AgPm24, assembly GCF_023243055.1. Taxonomy (NCBI): domain Bacteria; kingdom Bacillati; phylum Actinomycetota; class Actinomycetes; order Frankiales; family Frankiaceae; genus Frankia; species Frankia sp. AgPm24. The sequence continues at coordinate 164,946 of NZ_JALKFW010000005.1, forward strand.
GGAGGAGTACGCGACCGACGACAGCTCGCGCCACCGCTTCCACCGGGAGGCGGCCGCGGTCGCACGCGTCGACAGTCCCTGCGTCGCCCGACTGCTGGCCGCTGACGTGGACGGCGACGTGCCGTGGCTGGCCACCGAGTACGTCGAGGGACCGACGCTGTTCGCCTCGGTCACCACGGATGGTCCGCTCTCCGGTGACGCCCTGTGGCGCCTCGCTGGTGGGCTCGCCGAGGCGCTCAGTGCCATCCACGCCGCCGGGGTCGTGCACCGCGATCTCAAACCGGGCAACGTGATGCTGGCCGAGGACGGTCCGAAGCTCATCGACTTCGGGATCGTCGCCGGCCCGCCCGGCACGATGACCGGCTCCGGCGTCGTGCTGGGCAGCATCGGCTATCTCGCCCCCGAACTGCTGACCACCACACGCCGGGCCCGGCCGGCCGCGGACGTGTTCTCGTGGGGCCTGACGGTCGCCTTCGCGGCCACCGGCCGGCCGCCGTTCGGGACCGGCCCGCTCGACACCCTGCTCTACCGCACCGTCTACAGCGAACCGGAACTCGGCGGCCTACCCGGACCGCTGCGCGGCGTGGTCGCGGCGACGCTGCGCAAGAAGCCCGAGCGCCGGCCGGATTCCCGGCGGCTGCGCACCCAGGTCGCCGCCGCCGCGGCCGCCGCCGGAAGCGGCGTCCTCCTCCCGTCGATGGGCGCCCCCGCCCTGGGAACCCCGGAGCAGGGGGTCGACAGCAGCGCCGTCATCCCCCGTCTGGACGAGACCAGCAGCCTCGACACCGCCGCGACCGCGGACCCGGGGGGCCGCGAGGCCGCCACCGTGGCCAGACGCGGCCGGCATGCCAGGAACCGAGCCGAGGCGGACCAGCTGGCCGCGCGCCGCCTGCGCCGCGGCGCGCTCGTCCCCAGCATGGCCGCGACCGGGGTCGCGGCGGCCGTGACCGCCCTGATCGTGTTCGGCACCGCCGGCCTCCAGGCGCCGGTCTCCACCCCCGACAACGGCACGGGCCCAGCCGGGTCCACCGAACCACGGCCCGCCGCGCTGGCGCCGCCCCTGCTGGGCTGGCCGGGTATCGCCGGGGACGGTTCCGGCCCCACCGCACCGTTCGGTGCCAGCGCCGGCTCATCCGGTTCCGGCGCCGGCTCGGGTTCCGGCGGCGGCTCGGGTTCCAGCGACGGCTCGGGCCCCGGCTCGTCCGGTTCCGGTTCCGGCGGCGGTTCGGGTTCCGGCTCTGACTCCGGCTCGACCGGTGGCCTGGCGGTCCGCTCCACCACCCAGGGCCTACCGGCCCGCGCGGGTACCAACCCCGGCCTGACCGGCGGCCCCACCGACTGGAGCCGCATCCTCGGCCTCACCTCGGGCGTGGACGCGGCGGGTGCCGGTCGCTCCGAACGGCCCACCTCGGCCGCCGACTGGATCGCGTTCGGCGGCGACCTCGCCCGGGCGTTCGGCGGCGCCACCGGGGACGAACCGGGCGACACCACCGACACGACCACCGTTGACCTCCGGGCGGTCCGACTGGCCAGCGCCACGAGCGGCTCCACCAGCTCCGGCCCCGCCCAGCCCACCGGCTCGGACGAGGTGGCCGGCGAGGTGGCCGGCGAGGTGGCCGCGGGTGGTACGGCGGGCTCTCCGACCCGCTCCGGCACCGGGAGCTCATCCGGTGGCGGCACAAGCGCGACCACCAGCGCCTCCCCGGCGCAGATCGTGGCCGCCCGCGCGCTGCTCGCCCGGATCATGGCCGCCCGCACCGCCGCGGGACACACCGCGACCGGGCATCCGATCACCACCCGGTCCGGCACCGGCACCGGACAGTCGGTCGCCGAGAGCATCGCGACCGATCCGTTCTGCCTGGGATGGGCGGGCATCACCCTGCAACAGCTGTGGTCGATCATCACCGCGGCGCTGTCGAGCCTCGCCGCCAGCGGCGAGGCGACCATCGACATCAATGTCGACCCTGATATCGCGGCGCTGCTGGCCGATATCGGTATCACCGTGGACGTGGATGTTCCCGGACCGCTGACCGTCCATTCCGTCCGGCTTCCCGGTTCCACCAGCACCACCGACTGACCGGGCGGCCCCACGGCGGACCGTCGTGGTCGGCTGGCCGTCGGTGGGAACCGGCGGTCAGTCGACCGGGAGCATCCCGCCGCTCTGGCGTTCCCAGAGCGCCTGGTAACGCCCACCCGCCGCGAGCAGCTCCGTATGCGTCCCCTGTTCGACGATCTCGCCGTCGGCAAGAACGATGATGCGGTCCATGTTGCGCAGAGTGGAAAGCCGGTGGGCGACCGCTATCACGGTCTTACCGGCCCAGAGCTGTTCAAGAGCATGTTGGACGAGCACCTCGCTTTCGCTGTCCAGCGCGCTGGTCGCCTCGTCCAGAATCAGAATCGGCTTGTCGTCGAGGAAGGCCCGGGCGATCGCGATTCGCTGCCGCTGACCGGTGGAAAGCCGGATACCACGCTCGCCCACCAGGGTGTCGTACCCCTGCGGGGCCTGGGTGATGAAACCATGCGCGTGGGCCCGGGTCGCAGCCGTCTGGACCTCCTGCTCGGGTACCGCGACGGATGCCCCGTACGTGATGTTGTCGCGGATGGACCGGTGGAACAAGGCGGTGTCCTGCGGCACATAGGAGATCGCCGCGGCGAGCCGGTCGTTCGACACCGGACGCCCACTGACAAGCACCGTGCCGGCCGGCAGTGGATAGTAGCCGAGCAGCAGTTTCACCAGGGTCGTCTTTCCGCTCCCGCTACGGCCGACCACCCCGATCTTCTCACCGGCCGCGATCGCCAGGGTGATGTCGGACAGCACTGACCGGGTCGGACTGTCCGGATAGGCGAACGCCAGACCGCGCAGTTCCACCTGACCGCCGACCACCGACGAACCGGCGTCGACCTGGCGGCCGGATGCGGGCGACTCCGGACCGACCGCGATCGCCGCCTGGACCGGATCGGCGCCGAACAGGTAGTGGTAGGCCTCCTCGACCCGAGCCAGCCGCAGGTTGAGCTGCGCGATCTCCCACACCATCATCCAGATGAAGTCCGAGAACATCACCAGCACGGACAGGAACGTCGCGAACTCCGCCAGGCTGAGCTGCCCGCTGCGGTAGAGGTACAGGTTGAGCAGGATCGACAGCGGCCACACCAGGTAGCGCACGATCACCGCCATCGAGGCCCAGAACACGATGTCCCACAGCGACGATCGGCGGGCCGCGTCGATGACCCGCCGGCGCCGCCGGTGGACCTCGGCGTACTCGGCCCGCTCCTGGTGAAACGACTTCACGCTGACGAAGTTCGCGATGATGTCGATCACATGACCGTCGAGCTCGGAGGTCTCGTCGGCGAGCTCCTTCTCGGCACGAAACGCGCGCCGAGCCGTGCGCCGGCCGACCACCAGCATCAGCAGCACCGCGCCCAGGAAGGTCAGGCCGGACCAGACGTTGACGGCGAACATGATGAAAACCGTCGCGGGAATACGGACTACCAGTTCGACGTAGGTGAAGCACGCGGCGTCAAGGGTGTCACGGAACTCGCGGCCTATCGTGGCCACGAAACTACTGATCTTTCCGGTGAACTTCCCGACGAAGTAGGGGTAGGGCTGCCCGATAACCCGACCGAAAAGAACGTCCTCGCACTCGTAGCCGCGGTGCACGAGCAGCCGCCGGTACAGCACCTCACCGCCGCGCCAGAAGAGATCGTGTATCAGGTTGACGCCGATGAGCAGCAGCGCGTACCAGTACACGACACCGGCCGAGACGCCCTCGCGGGCCGCGGCCTGGACGAGCCGGCCGACGAGGACCGGCAGAACGGAGATCGCCAGACTCGACGCCACGAAACTCGCCATGACCGCGAGCAGCGCACCCCGGAAAGTAGCCACAAAACCCAGCAGGAAAAACAGGCCGGCATGCGGGCCGAGCGCGCCGGCATCCATCTGGGAACCGGCTCGCGAAACGGCACCCCGCGGCTGCTGCCGGGGAATCTCCTCCCCCGTCGGACGCATGCGATCCATGGTGGCAGGCACCACCATGGATCGCATCTGGTTTTTCGCCGGCTTCCGCGCCGCTGCGGGTGCCTGCCCGCGAGGGTGCTGCCACTGTGCCGGTGACCACGGCTGCCGTGATGACGATCCGGGTGATGGGCGGCCCAGCCGAGACGGACAGGTGGCGGCGTCCGGGTCAACGCCGGAGGCGTGCATCGACGTGACGGGCGTTACCACCAGGAGGCGACAGCCGGTGTCCGTCCCATCAATCACCCAACAGCGTCGCCGTGCGTCGCGAAGGGCACGCGGGACGACGCCGGGAAACGATATCTTCTGTCGTTCCCCGCGGTGTCCGGGATCTTTTGACTGGTTCGCCAGCGCCGGTCGCCGCGCCCACCCGACAGCCGTACCCGTATGACAGCCGTACCCGCAAGACATCCGCACCCGCAAGACATCCGCACCGGTCGCAGCGCACGAAGCCGCCGGACCTCCCGCAGGAAGGGGCGCGGCATGCCTCGTCGCCGCCGGATCTGCCTGATCCTCGCCGTGCTGGCGACGGCTGCCGCCTGCTCCGGGAGCGCCAGCCAGCGCGCGTCCGGGGCCGACCCCGACACCTTCGCCCGGGAGATCGCGCGTCCGGCGGCGCCACCCGACGCCGCCCGACTGCCGATCCTCTTCGTACCGGGAAACCTCGGTTCCGGCGACCAGTTCGGGGTCCAGGCGCAGCGTTTCACCAGCAACGGGTACCCGGCGGACCGGATCGCGGCCTTCGACTACGACGCGTCGGACCCGGAGCCACCCGCGGAGCGGATCTTCACCGGGCTCGACACCGAGATCGCCCGGTTGCTCACCCTGAGCGGCCGCAAGGCCGTCGACCTGGTGGGCCAGGCCGAGGGCGCCGACCTCGCCATGCGCTATCTGGCCAGCACGCCCGCGCGGGCCGCCCGGGTCTCGCACCTGGTCAGCGTGGCCGGACCGCAGCCCGCCGGGCCGCCCCGCGGGGTGCGCACGCTGGCGGTGTGGGGCATCGGCGACCCGACCCGGCGGATCGCCGGCGCCCAGAACGCGCGCTTTCCCACCGATGACCGCGGCGAACTGCTCGCCTCCACCGGCACCTTCAAGCAGATGTACCAGTTCCTCACCGGTGAGCAGCCCTTCACCACCGAGGTGACCGACCAGGCCGGGCCGATCGAACTCGGCGGTCGGGTCGTGCTGTATCCGGCGAACGCCGGTGGCGGCCCGGCCCGCCTCGAGCTCTACCGGGTCGACCCGCGGACCGGCCGCCGGCTCGCCTCGGGCCTGCAGAGCTTCGTCAACCTGCCGCCGGACGGCACCTTCGGCCCACTGCGGGCGGACGGCACCGCCAGCTACGAGTTCGCCGTCATCCACCCCGGTGAACCGGTGCAGCACTTCTACTACCAGCCGTTTCGGCGCAGTGACCGGCTGATTCGCCTGCTCACGAGCAAACCCGCAGAGGAGATCGGCGGTGGGATGACGGCCAGTCCCCGCCAGACCAACCTCGTGGTCAGCCGGGGCCAGGAGTGGCAGGGTGACCAGGGCCGCACCAGCGACCAGCTCACCGTCGACGGCCACGGTGTGCTGAACCCGGCGAACACGCCCCGGTCGAAACTCACCCTGCGCGTGTTCCTGTTCGACCAGGGCACCGACGGTGTCACCGATCTCGCCGCGCCCCTGCCGTTCTACTTCGCGGTCGGTTTCGTCACCGGTGCGGATCTGTTCATCCCGGCGGGCGCCCGGTCGGTGGCGGTGACGATGACGCCGCGTGGTGTCGCGGCGGGCCGCACCACCGTGCAGGTGCCCGCCTGGCCCTCGAGCACCGACCGGATCAGCGTCCGGTTCCGCGACGACACCTTCTGAGCCCTTTTCCGCCCCCGCCGATCCGGGCGGACTCCCCGGATCGGCGGCGGCAGGATGGTGGCCCTGCTTGGGCAGGGCAGGGCCACCAGTCAGCGGCCGCTCGGGCGACGGGTCAGGCCCGAACGGACAGGTGCGGCGCCGGCCTTGCTGGCCGCCACAGCCGGCCGCGGTCTCCCTCCCTCCCAATCGGGCGACCGCGGCCAGCCGTGGCGGCCTGGCGCCGGCCCCGCCCGGCGGAGGTCGCGGCTCGACGCGGGGCGGGGCCGGCCTGCGTCCAGAGTCGTCCGATCGGCGGCGGCCGGAAACGTCAGTCAGGCATGCTCTTCTCATATGGCCCCGCCGGGACACCACCGCCGGCCATCCGGTGGGTGCTCCGGCCACCTCTGCTGGGGGAACCGGCATGACCCAGGGAGATGTCACCCTCCCAGGCGTCACCCACGCGGCAAGGTCGGACAACGCGGGATCACCCAAAGACGGTGTGCGGGTGGCATAGCGTCGTTATCCTGATGTGTCAGTCGGGGCCACGCATCGGGCGATGTGCCCGCCCGCAGGCGAGGGGTGTGCGGCCACCCGGAGGGCCGGCTGATGTCCTACGAGTCCGGCCCCTACCGCGTCTCCTCGGACCTGCTGGCTCGCGCCGACTTCCAGGCCGCCTGCGCGGCCCGGGACTTTCGCACCGCCTTCCGGCTGATGAAGAAGTACGACGGCGCGAGCCAGAACCGGATCGCCTCACCGGTCGAGGGCCTCAGCCAGAGCCGGGTCAGCCGGATCATGCAGGGCGAGGACCATATCGCGCGGCTGTCGCTGATCGAACGCGTCTCCGACGCGCTGCGGATTCCCGGGGCCTTCTTCCAGCTGGCCGCCCGCCCCTGGGAGACCGGCGCCAGCGTGCGGCCCGTCGCCGGTGCGCCGCCGGCCCGCCAGTCCGATCCACTTCGCTCCGGCGGGCCAGGTGGGTCGGGCGGTCCGGGTGGCCTGGGCGCAGCGGGTGGCCCGGGTGGTGCGGGGCAGGGCCCGAGCGGCGGGCTGCTCGTCGAGCAGGACACCGCCCGGCTGCGTTACGACGATGGCGTCTACCTCGCCCATCAGCGGCGCCGGATCACCAATATCGGCGACGAGCCCGTGACCCGCTACCTCATGCGCATCTCCGTCGATCGCTTTCCCGGTGACCAGGAACGGGCCGCACGTCTCTACCGCAGCGATCCGCTGCGGTGGGAGGAACTGCGGCTGCGCGCCCACTGCGGGCAGGAGGAGATGGCCTGGCAGGTCAAAACCGACTGGGATGCCCTCAAAGAGGTCTGGCTGTTGTTCGAGAACAGCAGTGGACGATTTCCGCTCTATCCGGGTGAATCAGCCTGGATCGAGTACTCCTACCAGGTCGGTGAGCAGAAGTGGGGCCCGTGGTTCCAACGGGCCGTCCGGGTACCGACGAGCAGCCTGTCGGTCGTCCTGGACTTCCCCGCCCAGGTCGACCCGGTGGTCTGGGGAATGGAGACCTCGATGACCGCGGACGCGTTCGCGTTCCGGACCGCGATCGCCCGGGCGGACGAAGGCGACCGGCGGATCTTCACCTGGTCGACCAGCAATCCGCCGCTGCACGCCCGGTATCGGCTGGAATGGAACTTCCGGGCTGTCTCCGACGGTCGGAATCCGGATACCGGCGAGCAGCGTGAGACCACCGGTCCACGGCCCAGTGAACAGATGGCGGCGGCGGGCATCGTCCAGGTCGATGATCCGGCGCTGGCGCAGCCGGCCCGTTCCTTTGATCTGCCGGCCGAGGCCGAGGACGCCCGGCGCGTGGTCGCCGAGCTGTCCTCGGCGATGGAGCGGGTCTCCGCCCTGCACACCTTCGGTAAGGGCATGGGGATCGCCGCACCACAGATCGGCATCAACCGGGCCGCCGCGATCGTGCGCTCCGCCGACGCGGACATCCTCACCCTGCTCAATCCGCGGGTCATCGAGTCCTCGCCGCAGACCGACGAGCAGTACGAGGGCTGTCTGAGCTTCTTCGACGTCCGCGGGCTCGTCCCCCGGCCCCTGGAGCTGCACGTGGAGCACACCGACATCTCCGGACGCCGGCGCATCACCGTCTACCGGCAGGGCCTCGCCCGCCTGGTCGGCCACGAGATCGACCATCTGGTCGGCCGGCTCTACACCGAACGGATGCGGCCCGGCAGCACCCCGATCCCCGTGGAGCAGTACCGCGGCACCGGCTCGGCCTGGACCTACACCCCCTGATCCACCACTACACGTGACCGTCGGGCCGGTCGGGCCGGCCGGCGGTCGGCCGAACGGACACCGGCCGTGGCCGCACGCCCAAGTCCGAAAAAAGCGATACCGCCCACTATGGCGGACGTACCCGTAAACAACGTACAGTTCATGAAGCCCCACCCGATACGGAAATTATTCCGGGCACGCGAGCGCCTTCACGAACGGGCGACCCCGAATGCCACCAGGGTGTCACGGAAAGCAGTTCACGGCACGCAGGGAGACCGGGCACCGGGCAGACCGTGTTATTCTTTCGCCAGCGTGGCGGAACAAATTCAAAATCGGTGTTCCAATGCCCCGGCAGAGCCGACTAGAATCGAGCGCATGCGCCCGCGCGATAATCGGCGGAAAAGATCGAAGCGATAATCCGGAAGGTATTGTGGCCATCTTCACGGACCCTTGATTTACCCCGGTCACGCCCAGCTATGTTCGTAGCCATGTCGTCGACTGACGGCAGACGCCGGGTGGCACGCCGAATCCTGCCCCCGCCCGGTAGGAACCAAACCTGTGGCAGGAACGGGGGAACCACTTCCGGGCGTCGAAGGCAGACGTCCTTGGGGTGAAGCCGCCACTGGTGGCCGGGCATTCCCAGCCCGAACCCGACAGCTCACCTCGCAGGCGTGGGGAAGGACAATCTATGTCCAACGCTCGTACGCTCGGTCGGGGCCTCAACCGGATCAAGCTTGGCACTCGTGCCGCCGTTCTCGCCGCCACTCTTACCGCCTCCGTGGGCGGTGGGCTGGCGCTCTCCCAGCCGGCCAGCGCCGCCCCGAACGCGGATCATTTCCTGCGCGCCGTCATTCCCTGCGAGTCCGGTGGCAATCCCCACGTGGTCAACTCCATCGGCGCGGGCGGCCTGTTCCAGTTCCTGCCCAGCACCTGGCACGGTCTCGGTGGCCGGGGCCTGCCGCAGCACGCCAGTGTCGGCGAGCAGTGGCAGATGGCCCGCAAGCTCTACGCGCAGGCCGGCACCAGCCCGTGGTACGCCTCGAAGCCCTGCTGGGGTCACCGGATCTGAGGCCCCGACACCGCGCCGACATCCGCTCTCGGCCGGTTCTGATCCGCACATGATCGATCGGATCGTGCTCGACAGATCGTGAGCCGACCGGCGCGAGGCGACGCGACCCAGCGCGCGGCACATCAGGCCCCGCCCCTCCTCTCGGGGGCGGGGCCTGATCCGTGCGCGGTGCGGGGCTCAGGCGCCGCGTCGGCGGCGGGCGATCTCCGCGAGGGCCACCGCGGCCGCGACACCGGCGTTCAGCGACTCGACCGCGCCGACCATCGGGATCCGCACCGTCACATCGCAGCGCTGCTCCACCAGCCGGGACAGGCCCCGGCCCTCGGAGCCGACCACCAGGACCAGCGGATCGGTGGCCATGGCGAGCTCGTCCAGGCTCAGCGCGGCGTCGGCGGCCAGCCCCACCAGGAACAGGCCCGCCTCGGCGTAGGCGGTCAGGGTGCGGGTCAGGTTGGTGGCTCGGGCGACGGGCAGCCGCGCCGCGGCCCCGGCCGACGTCTTCCAGGCGGACGCGGTCATCCCGGCGGCGCGCCGCTCGGGCAGCAGGACACCGTCCGCGCCGAAGGCCGCCGCCGAGCGCACGACCGCACCGAGGTTGCGCGGGTCTGTCACCCCGTCCAACGCGACCACCAGGCCAGCCGCGGTGGAGCCGGAACGCGCCGATCCGCCCGCACCGGGCCGGACCCGATCGAGCAGGTCATCGGGATGGGCATAGCGGTAGGGCGGCACCGCGAGCACCAGCCCCTGATGCGGGGCGGTGCCACACAACCGGTCAAGATCGGGCCGGGCGGAGTCGACGACGGAGATGCCGCGGCGCGTCGCCAGCCGGCGGGCCTCGTCGAGACGCTCGTCGAAATCCAGGCCCGCGGCGACGAACAGCGTCGTGGCCGGAACCCCGGCGCGCAGCGCCTCCACGACGGCGTTGCGACCGACCACGAGTTCGTCGTCCTCACCGCCGCGCCGCCCGCGCGCACCCGTGCCCCGCGGGCCCTCGCCGTCGCGTGGGGCGGGCCGATCACGATCGGTCGCCGCCTTCGCCGCCGAGGCGGCCCGGCGCTGGGCCGGGTGGCCGGGCCGCAGGTGCGCGGGCGGGGTCGCGCCCCGCCCCTCCAACGCCCGCCGGCCCTGCCCGCCGCTGCCACCCGCCGCTCCCTTGCGGTGCGAACCGGCCTTACCGGCCCGCCCACCCTGCCCGCCACGGGCGATCCCGCCGCCGCCGCGACGCCCACCGCCGGCCATTCAGCACCACCCCGGGGTGAACGCACCGAACGAGGACATTCCCGAATGTGAGCCGCTTGCGGACGAGTGCGATCCGCTCCTGGGCGATCCGGCGACGGACGATCCGGTCTCGGGTGATCCGGATACGGGTGATCCCGACACGGATGCCCCGCGCGGACGTGAGACGACCATGTGCCCACGGTATCTGGCGTGACGCACGGTATCCGGTGCCCGGCGGAGAATCCCGCGACACGGACCGGCCCGACCTCGCCGGGCCGTCCTCACCGGACGCCGGGCCCGGCCGGCGACACCGGCTGTGGGCCGTTGCCGGGGACCCCCAGCCGGGGGGCAGGCCGGATCCGGGCCAGCGACCTACCCGGAGATTGCCGTTCTCGACGACATCGCGCCCTATCCTGATGCGGCGGTCCCCGCCGGGGGTCGTCGACATCAGACCCTTACGCTCATCCAAGCTCGCGCGCCGACGAAGGAGAACACGCCGGACAGTGGCCTGCCGGTAGCGGTCTCGGTCATCGACGCACCTCGGTGAACCTGGGAAGATACGTCCCCATGATTGCGTGATGACCGGCGTGATCCGACCGACCAGCCCGCAGCGTGCGAACGGCCCCCGACAATGGCCGTATCGCCGGAGCAGCACGCGGGCATCGTCGGTACCGCGGGCCACCGTGGCGAGTTCTGACGACCGGACCAGCAGGGGCAGGAGGCACCAGCACATGGCTCTGCGCACACCGCCCGTATTCGGGCGTCACCTCCCGGCGGCGTGACGGTGGACCTGAACCCGCACGACGACGCCCCGACGGTGGCCTACCAGTTCGCCGGTGCCGGCGCCTTCGACCCGGAGGACGACCTGCGCCGCTGCCCGGTCTGCGCCGCGCCCGTCTACGCCGACGACCGCTACTGCGAGGTCTGCGGGCACGCGTTGGAGGGGCCCGACCCGGCCCATGGCGATGCCGACCACGCCGAGGTCGACCTCGGTGAACTGGCCGGCGTCTGCGACCGTGGCGTGCGCCATTCCACGAACGAGGACGCGATGGGCCTCGCCGTGGTCTACGGCACACTGATCGCGGTGGTCTGCGACGGGGTCTCGACGACCCCCGGCTCCGGTCAGGCCTCCGCGGCGGCGGCGGCCACCGCGATGGCCGTCCTGGCCGACGCGGTACGCGCGCACGGGCCGGGGCATCCGGTCCACCACGACTCGCTGCCGCCCAGGGCTTCGGGCGGCCGAGCCGACGACATGCTCGACATCCTCGAGCCGGACTACCCGACCTACGACGAGCCACGCACCGCCCCGCGGGCGGTCGTCGGCGGCTTCTCCCCCGAGGACGCCGAAGCCGTCCTGCACACCGCGGTCCACGCGGCTCAGGACACGATCGCTCAGCTCAGCGCGGCCGAGGGCCGGATGGCGCCGTCCTGCACGTTCGCCGCGGCCATCGTCACCCCGCCGACTCCCGACGGGCCGGGGATGGTCACCGTCGGCTGGGTCGGGGACAGCCGGGTCTACCTGCTCGGCCCGCGTTGGTGTGAGCGGCTCACCTCGGACGACACCTGGGCCGCCGAGGCCGCCCGGGCCGGTCTCATCCCAGCCAGCGAGGCCGAGACGCACCGGCGGGCGCACACCCTGACCCGCTGGCTCGGCGGTGACGTGGAGGACGTCGCACCGCACACCGAGGTCTTCCCGATCGAGACGCCGGCCACCGTGCTGGTCTGCTCGGACGGGCTGTGGAACTACGCCTCACGTCCCGACGTCATGGCCTCGCTGGTCAATCAGCTGCCCGCGCACAGCACCGCGATCGAGGTCGGCCGGCACCTCATCGACTTCGCCATCGACGCCGGCGGTCACGACAACATCACCGCGGTCGTCGCCCGGGTGGATCACTGATGGCCGCCCCGTCGCGGGGGCGCCGAACGCGGCGGGGTCCGGTCCGCACCGGAGGCCGGTCGACCGCCCGGTTCGACCACTGCGACACTGTTCCTCGGCCCGTACGGCCGAGGTTGCCCCGGTCGCCCGGGGAGGCCGAGCCGCCGGCAAACGGGGGCACGCACCACCTCCTACGGAAGGCGGTTCACAACGACGAAGACACAACGGGTACGGTTCGGTGCAAGAAGAACGTTGAGAAGATCGATGAGATGATCATCGATGGAGTGGTCATCGATGGAGTGGTCATCGATGAGGTGTTCCTGGACCCACGGTCGACGAGGACCCTCCGGGTGAACCGGTGATCAGGTGATGGCGCTGGGCTTGCGCGGGCGCCTGTCTCACTACCCGACTACTGCGATCGGTGCGGAATTGGGATCATGACTGGTCAGGAGAGGTACGAATACCGTCCGGACGACGGCGGTCGGTCTCCCTACGGAGTCGACGAGCCGGGCGGGGGCCGTCGGCGCGGCTCGGCGGTGCCGGACGGTCCCGACTCCGCGGGGGACGGGGGCTACGACCCGCTGGGCATCCGACGTTCACCAGCCGATCTGGCCGGTGTGGCGGACCCGCCCCGCGGCGGCGACCCCTATGGCGGCGGCTACGACCGGAACGGCTACACCGACCAGCCTCGCGGCGGCCGGGGCTACCAGGCCGACGCCTACGACGCGCCCGGCGGCTATGACCGTGACCCGTACGCCCGGCAGCGGGACGACCGGTCCAGCCCCGACGACCGTTCCGGCGCGGACGGCCGTTCCGGCGCGGACGGCCGTGGCGGACGTGACGGCTACGACCGCGGTGGCTACCCCGGTCAGGCCGACCGTGGCTACGCCGAGCCGGCCGACCCGTACGGCCGCGGCGCCGACCCGCGCGCCGATCGCGGCGGCTACGCCGACCCGGCCGACCCCTATGGCCGCGGTGGCTATCCGCCGGGCCGGGAGACACCCGAGGAACGCGCGGCCGGTGGCTACGGCGACCGTGGCGGCTACGGCCGCGGCGGCGACGACCGCGGTGAGCCTGGCGGTGGCTATCCGCCGCCGGCTCGCGACGATCGTGGCTACGGCGAACCGGCGGGGCGCGGCGGCTATGGCGAACCGGCCGATCCGTACGGTCGGGGCGTCGATCCACGGGCCGATCCACGGGCCGATCCACGTGGTGGTCGCGGCTACGGGGATGAACTCGACCCCGACGCCCACCGCCGTGCCCGGCGCGACGACGGCTACGGCTACCCGGCCGACCCGCTCGCCGCGGAGCAGCCGGGAGCCGGCGCCGACCGCGGCTTCCAGCAGGCACGTGGCGGCGATCCGCGGCGCACCACCGACCCGCGCTACGCCCGTCAGGGTGGCGGCGATCCCCGTGGCGGCGATCCCGAGCTGTCCGACCCCCGGGGAGCCGGTCGACGTGACCCGAGGGACGTGCGTGACCCCCGGGACGCGGAGGACCCCCGGGCCGCCGCCGGCTGGGAGGACGAACGTCCCGGTGCGGCCGCGAGCGTGGGCGTCTGGGAGGCGATCGTCGAGGCCGAACGGGAGTACTACGACAGCGGTGACGACCACCGTGTGCCGTTCCCGACCTTCTACCCGCGTCGGGTCTTCGCCCTGGCCGGGGCGAAGATGCTGATCGGTCGGCGCAGCGAGTCCCGCGGCATCCACCCGGACATCGACCTGTCCGGTGCGCCGGAGGACCCAGGTATCTCCCGCAGCCACGCGCTGTTCGAGCAGCTGCCCGACGGCGGCTACGCCGTGCGCGACCCCGGTTCGACCAACGGCACCCGACTCAACGACGAGCCGGACCCGATCGAACCCGGCCACACGGTTCCGCTACGCGATGGTGACCGGGTCTACCTCGGCGCCTGGACGCGCATCACCCTGCGCGCCCGTTAGGCCCCGTCCGCCCTGGCCACGCGGTGCCCGACCCGACCACCTCCGGTCGGCTGGGCACCGCGTGGCAGAGGTGCTGGCACGAGTACGTCCGCTGGCACGAGTACGTCCGCTGGCACGAGTACGTCCGCTGGCACGAGTACGTCCGCTGGCAGCAGTACACGCCGCTGACGCCCAGGGCTGATGCCGGCCGATGACGCCCCCGTGGCGGCGCCCAGCGTGTTCGCCCCGCCGGTCAGGCGAGATGCCAGCGCTGACCTTCCGGCGTGTCCTCGACGATGAGACCGGCGGCGGCAAGCCGAGCGCGGATCGAATCGGCCTCGGCGTAGTCCCGCCGAGCCCGGGCCGCCGAGCGCAGATCCAACACGATCTGCATGACCCCGTCAAGGGCCGGGCGTAGTTCGGCGCCGGCCGTCGGCCACTGATCGTGCGGGTCGAGACCGAACACGGCGAGCATCCGGCGGGTCACCTGCACCCAGGTGGCCAGTGCCCGGCTGTGTGCCTTCGACAGCACCTGGTTGCCCTGGGCCACCGCACCGAACAGGGCGGCCAGCGCCCGACCGACGGCCAGATCATCGTCGAGGGCGGCCGTGAAGTCCGCCCAGGCCCCGGCCGCACCAGCACCGTGCGAGCCCCCGCCGCCGGTCGCGGAGCGCGGCCGGTCATCGGCTGCCAACGCCGCCGCCTCGCCCGGACCACCCAGGATGTCCAGCGCGTTGCGGACGAACGTCTCCACCCGGTCATGGGCGGCCGTCGACTCGGCGAGCGCCTCCGGGCTGTACTCCAGCGTCGAGCGGTAGTGCGCCGACAGCAGGTGGTAACGCAGCACCTGCGGCCGCACCACCTCCAGCGCGTCGGCGACCAGCACCGAGTTGCCCAGCGACTTCGACATCTTGGTGCCACCGGTGGTGAGCAGACCCACATGCATCCAGTAGCGGGCCATCTCGCCCGGCTGACCGGCCCCCGCCGCGGCGCACAGCGTCTGGGCGCGTTCGTTCTCATGGTGCGGGAAGACCAGGTCAAGCCCGCCACCGTGGATGTCGAACGTCGACCCGAGGTACTTGCCGGCCATCGCCGAGCACTCCAGGTGCCAGCCGGGGCGGCCGTCCCCCCAGGGGGAGGACCAGAACGGCTCGCCCGGCCGGGCGGCCTTCCACAGCGCGAAGTCCCGCGGGTCGGCCTTGCCCGGCTCCGCCTCGGCGGAGGGCAGCATCGACTCCGGCCGCTGGTGGGACAGCGCCCCGTAGTCAGCGAAGCGCCCCACCCGGAACCACACCGAGCCCGCGCCCGGGTAGGCGTAGCCGGCGTCCACCAGTGACTCGACGAGCGCGATCATCTCGGGCAGATGGCCGGTCGCCCGCGGCTGGATGGTCGGCGGCGCGATGCCCACCGTCCGGTACGCCTCGTCGAAGGCGCGGGTCTGCCGGGTGGCGAGCTCCCAGACGGACGTGCCGTCCCGCCCGGCATTGACGATGATCTTGTCGTCGATGTCGGTGACGTTCTGCACGAGCGTCACGCCCTGACCGGACTGCTCCAGCCAGCGACGCAGAAGATCGAACGGCAGCGCCGTGCGCAGGTGCCCGACATGCGGCGCCGACTGCACGGTGGGCCCACACACGTAGACGCCCACGTGGCCGGGGCGTAGCGGCTCAAACGGCCGCACACGCCGCGTACGTGTGTCGTAGAGGTGGAGACCCATCTGTCAAGGGTACGGCGCGAGCCGGCCAGCTGGGCGGTCAGGCCATGCCGGGACGGTGTCAGCCGACTGTCAGTACTCGATCCGCCACGACCCGGATGACCACGCGGATCTCCTCCGGGTCGTCCCAGCGGTAGATGTCGCCGGTGTACTTCAGCGACAGCCGGTCGATCAGCTCCCGGCCGCCCTCCTCCGCCAGCGTCGCGGTACCGCGCACCTCGACATAGCTGTACGGATCGATCTGGTCGAGGAACATCAGGCTCACCCGCGGGTCGCGGGCGATGTCGCGCTCCTTCGCGCGCCCACGGGCGGTGGAAAGCAGCAGGTCATCCTCGTCACGATCTACCCAGAGCACAGTCATCCGGGGCGAGCCGTCGGCCTGAACCGTGGCCAGGACGACGTAGGTTCGTGCGTCGGCCAACGCCCGGACCGGCTCGGGAAGTCGGTCTGCCATGAGACTCCTCGGGAGCGGCCAGTGACAACTCAGCCTTTCACTCCGTTCTGCACACGTTACCGTCCGATGCCAGATCGGCATACCCCATCCGCCCACCCAGGCTGACGGACGGGCGGGCGGGTGGACGGGTGGGTGGGTGGACGAAGGGATCAGGCGCGGACGACGAGTGCGGTGGCGATCGCGGCGAGACCCTCACCGCGCCCGGTGAGCCCCAGACCGTCGGTGGTGGTGGCCGACA
Source organism: Frankia sp. AgPm24 (assembly GCF_023243055.1). Taxonomy (NCBI): domain Bacteria; kingdom Bacillati; phylum Actinomycetota; class Actinomycetes; order Frankiales; family Frankiaceae; genus Frankia; species Frankia sp. AgPm24. Next base: position 181,514 of record NZ_JALKFW010000005.1, read on the forward strand.
GGCTCACCGACGCGCCCAGCGCCGCCTCCATCGCCGCCTGTGCCTCCAGCCGACGCGCGGCCATCCGCGGCCGGTTGCCGATGACCTGCACCGACACGTTCCCGATCACCCAGCCGGCCTCGGCCAGCAGCCGGGCGGTCTCCCCCAGCAGCACCGCGCCGGACGCCCCGGCGTACTCCGGCCGATCGGTGCCGAACACCTTGCCGAGATCACCCAGTCCGGATGCCGTCAGCAGGGCGTCGCAGGACGCGTGCGCCGCGACGTCACCGTCCGAGTGCCCGGCGAGCCCGGTCTCCCCGGGCCAGCGCAGGCAGGCGACCCAGCATGCTCGTCCCGCCTCGAAGGGGTGGACGTCCACCCCGACGCCGACCCGGGGCAGCACCGTCGTCGTGACCGTGCCCGGCGCCGGTGCCGGACGGCCGCCCTCGATGCCGCCTCCGGCTCCAGCCCCGGAGCCGGAGGCGGGAGATGCGTCGGCGCTCATCCAGGCCTCCGCGCGTCGGTGGTCCCGCAGACCTCGGTCTCGCCCCGGCCGTCCGCCGCCGTGGCCGCACGGGCCAGCAGCGCCTCGGCCAGGATCAGGTCGGCGGGCTGGGTCACCTTGAACGCCTCGTGCGCGCCGGGCACCGTCGTCACCGGCACCCCGAGCGCCTCGACCAGACCGGCGTCGTCGGTCACCGGAACGTCGCGCAGGGCGTAGGCCGCGGCCAGCACGTCACGTCGGAATCCCTGGGGGGTCTGCACCGCCCGCAGACCGTCTCTCGGCGGGGTACGGATCACCCGCCCGTCCGGCCCGACCTCCTTGATGGTGTCCGCGACGGCGAGCACCGGGATGACCGCCGGATGGCCGGCGATCACCGCCGCGGCCACCGCGTCCACCAGCGCGGGCGGGGTCAGCGGCCGGGCCGCGTCATGGACCAGGACCACCGAGATGTCCTCATCGATCGCGCTCAGCGCGCGACGGACCGAATCGACCCGTTCGGCGCCGCCGGCGATGACCCGCACGTCCCGTCCGAGTAGTTGTGCGACCACTTCGACCAGGGTCGGTGGGGCCGCGACAACGATCTGGGTCACCAGCTCCGAACGGCGCAGTGCCTCGACCGAGCGCACCAGCATGGGCCGGCCGCCCAGCGACCGCAGTGCCTTGGGGGTGCCCCCGCCAAGACGTTCCCCGCGCCCGGCCGCCGGCACGATCGCCGCGACCCGAGCTCCCCTGCCGCGCGGTTGGGGACTCTCGCCCATCACCAGAACCTCCCGTGTGCCGTCCACCCACGAGAGCATCGCCCATCGCCGCGACCGGATGCGAACCGGGCGACCGCGGGGCGCGGTACACACGTGACTGGACGGTCCTCAACCGCTCACCGCCGTACCACTGGTAGCGCCGACAGCCATCGCCAGCGATACCAGTGGTACCGCCTGTGCGGTGGTGTCGGCTGTGCGGCGACGCGGCCCGGCCAGCGAGCCGACTGTGCGGCGTCGCGACCTGGCCAGCGGGTGTGCCGTCGACGCGAGGGGCTGCTGTAGCGGCCTCGCGTGCCACGCCCGGCGACGAACCCGGCCAGACCGGGCATTTCTGCACCCGACCCACCGGATCCGACAGCCGGAAGATGAGATTATCTGGCGATACCCGGGCCGATCAGTACTGACTGACCGGAGCCGGACCGCACCAGGCCTGCATCGGCAGATTCGCCGATCAGCCGGCAAGAACCTCGTCGAGAACCGCCTCGGCCTTGTCCTCGTTGGTGCCTTCGGCGAGCGCGAGCTCACTCACCAGAATTTGCCGGGCCTTGCTCAACATCCGCTTCTCGCCTGCGGAAAGGCCGCGTTCACGGTCACGCCGCCACAGGTCGCGAACGACCTCGGCGACCTTGTTCACGTCACCCGAAGCCAGCTTTTCGAGATTCGCCTTGTAACGCCGGGACCAGTTTGTGGGCTCCTCGGTGTGCGGTGCACGGAGCACCTCGAACACCCGTTCCAGCCCGTCCTGCCCGACGACGTCGCGCACCCCGACCATGCCGACATTGTCGGCAGGAACCCGGACCGTCAGATCGCCCTGAGCGACCTTCAGTACGAGATAGAGTCTTTCCTCGCCCTTGATGACGCGGGTTTCAATCGCGTCAATCAGAGCAGCACCATGATGCGGGTAAACAACGGTCTCGCCGACTTGGAACGCCATGTGTCACGTGCCCCTTCCGCCTCTACCAGCGTAACACGCACGCATCGCCGCAGGTCAGACGCGCGCGGCCAGGGCAACGTCAGCAAGACCATCCGTCGCGGCCACGACCTCGTCTTCCAGCAACGTTCGCCGCGACGACCTCAGCCGACCTCGGATCCGCGCCGGCTCCACACCAGACCCACATCCACGGACGCACCCATCCACATCCCCACAGCCAACTGCTCTACCAGGTAAAACGGGACGTAGCTCGGGCGCGCTCACCGCGCGTGGCGGTCAGGCGGACCGTAGCGCGCACAACCGTCGACCACCCGTCGACACGACGAGAGCCCTCTGGTTCGCCAACAGCCACGATGTCGTCAAGCGCGTCCACCCGACCGAACCGGAGTCGGATCCGGCGCACGAGCTCCCGTGACCGAGCCGCACCGTCGTCGCCGCGCCGTCCGGGAGAGCCATCCGGGTCCCGCGGGGTCACCCGGAGTCTCCTCAAGTCACACAAAGTCGCCTCAAGTCCGCTCAGGAACGCCTTGAGACGCCCTGGGACGCCCCGGAGCACCCCGGATCGCCCAGGTGAGGCGGGGGTGACCGGGTGAGACTGGCCACGTCGCCGACCGGCCCATGATGGCCGGTCGGGCCGGTCAGGGCAGTGCTCCGAACCATGCTGACCCCGGGCCGGCACCCGAACCGGGCCGGACCGGGTCGCAACCCCTGCGCGGCCTGGGCACGTCCGGGTTCGAGGTGGCTAGTGTTAGCCCCGCACCCGGGCCCCAACCGGTCGACGGCCGATCACCCATGGCGATCAGGCCGGCGGCGGCTGGGCCCTCGTGCCCCGGGGCGACCCGGCTGTCCGGTTCCGACGGGCCGGCACCGACGCCGTCCTCGGGTCGGCCGTCCCGCGACGGCCGTCGACCAGCACCGGCGTCGCCAGGCGTCGGTCTTTGCATGAGGAGCCACCGAGCTGTGAGCCGCCGTCCGGGTGCCCGTATCTCGTCAGTCATCGCCGCCGACGGCGCGCCGGCCCCACGCGCCAGCGCCGACGCCGCCGGGCGCGGCACGTTCCGTGGCCGGATGGCCTCCCGTCGGGTGGGGGTCGCGCTGTTCGCCTCGGTCCTCGGCGCGGCCAGCCTGACCAGTTGTGCCGCCGGCACCGACGCGCTGACCAACTACGCGCGTACGACCACCAACAGCACATCCGGCGCTGTCGGCGGCATCTCGCTGCGCAACGTCTACCTCGCCGGCCCCGCCGACCAGGGCGGTTCCGCACCGATCGTCTCGGCGTTCTTCAACGCGAGCGACGCCTCCGACACCCTCGTCTCGGTCTCGTCTCCGGCCGCCGGCTCCGGCCGGGTGTCCACACCGGCCGAGATCCCGGCCGGCGGTGGCCGGGTCTTCATCGCGGACGGCTCCGCGCCGAGCCTCGCCGGCTTCACCCGCAACCTGCTGATCGGCTCCCAGCTGCCGATCACCTTCACCTTCGCCAAGGCCGGCAGCATCACCCTGGACGTCCCGGTCGAGCCCGCCGCGCCGGGCGCCGGCACCGAGGGCGAGTCCGCGGCCGGCGGCGAAACCACCGCCACCCCGACGTCGCCCACCTCGGCCGAGTCCGCCGCCCCGGGTGCCCCCGCCGGTTCCGCCGCACCGTCCGCGGCCGCAGGTGGATCGTCCTCCTCGACCGGCGACGACAGCGGCCAGACCACCACCCCGGCCCCCACCCGTACGGCCGGCTGACCGACCCGTTCAGCTGGTCGACGCTCGACCGGCCGCCGATCCGTTCGGCCGGTCGAGCTCCCATGGACGACGTGATCTGGCCGTGATCTGGCCGTGATCTGACGGCGCCGGAATCCGTGGCGCCCAGCGCCACATACCGACAGTCGCTCTTTTCGGCACAGATCAGACATCGGCACAGATCAGACAGTCGAAAGACGCCGGGGCCCGCATCCTTCACCGCGCCTCGGCACGACAGCGCCAGTCCGAGAGTCCGCCGCCGCCCGATCATCGGGCGCGATCGGGTCAGGGTGCGGAGGTGGACGCCACACCGGGCGGACGACCGAGGGGTCGTCGGCGAGCTGGGCGTGGCGTGGCGTGGGCGTCGAACTGTCGGACCCGGCGGCTAACGTGGCGACCATGACTTCCAGTCGGGCCTCCGGTGTGTCTCGCCCGTCGGCACGGGCGGCCTCAGGTGGGTTCCGGTGCAGCGGCTGCGGGGCGGAGTCCGTGCGCTGGGCTGGCCGATGCGTCCGTTGCCACGAGTGGGGGACGTTGGAGGCCCAGACACCGGCGCCTCGGCGAGGGTCGGCCCTCGGCGGTGGGCGGGGTGGCGGGCTCGGCAGTGCGGCCGCGGCCGCCAGCGAGGTGACGGCTCCGGCTCAGTCGGTGATCGATGTCGATGTCACGGCGGCCCAGCGTCGGCCGACGGGGGTTGACGAGCTTGACCGGGTGCTTGGCGGGGGGCTGGTCCCTGGCGCGGTGATCCTGCTGGCCGGCGAGCCCGGGATCGGCAAGTCGACGCTGCTGCTGGAGGTGGCGGCGCGCAGCGCGGCGGGTGGGTCCCGGGCGTTGATCGTCACCGGGGAGGAGTCGGCCGCCCAGGTGCGGCTTCGGGCGGGGCGCACGGGCGCCCTGCACGAGGATCTCTGGATCGCCGCGGAGACCGATCTCGGCGCGCTGTTGCGCCACGTCGAGCAGGTCTGCCCCGCGCTGCTGGTGGTCGACTCGGTGCAGACGATCTCGGCCGCGGGAGTCGAGGGGGCGGCGGGTGGGGTCACCCAGGTGCGTGAGGTGGCGGCCGTACTGATCCGCACCGCGAAGGCGCTCGGCCTCGCGACGGTGCTCGTCGGGCACGTCACCAAGGACGGCACCGTCGCCGGGCCGCGCCTGCTCGAACATCTGGTGGACGTCGTCCTGCACTTCGAGGGTGAGCGCCATTCGATGCTGCGTCTCGTGCGTGCCGGCAAGAACCGGTATGGCCCGGCCGACGAGATCGGCTGCTTCGAGATGGACGACGCCGGTATCCACGGCATCGCCGACCCCAGCGGCCTGTTTCTGTCCCGCTCCGGCACCGGGGGCGTCGGCGCCGCGGTGCCGGGGACCTGCGTGACGGTGACGATGGAGGGGCGTCGTCCCCTCGTCGCCGAGGTCCAGGCGCTGGTGGCCGACTCGGCCGCGCAGGTTCCCCGGCGGGCCGTGTCCGGGCTTGATCCGGCCCGGGTGGCGATGATCCTCGCCGTCGTCGAGCGCCGGGGCGGCATCCGTCTCGGTCGCAGTGACGTCTACACCGCCACCGTCGGTGGGGTGCGTCTGGCCGAGCCCGCGGCCGATCTCGCGACGGCGCTGGCGGTCGTGAGCGCCATGCGGGATCGGCCGCTACCCGCCGATCTGATCACCATCGGTGAGGTCGGGCTCGCCGGTGAGGTCCGCGCGGTGGGTGGAGTCCCCCGTAGGCTCGCGGCCGCGGCCCGACTGGGCTTTCGCCGGGCGCTGGTGCCCACCGGCTCCCTGGCGTCCGGCTCCGGCGCCGGGCTCGTCACCGGCGGCGAGGGCCACGACCCGGGCGGGGCTCAGGGGCGGGCCGGCGCGACCAGGGGTGACAGCGCCCAGGCCAGGGCGCTGCGGGCGGTCGGCGAGGGCGACCGGGCCCCGCGGGCGAACCACACGGGGGCTACCACTACGGAGAAGACCTTCGAGGGCATGACCGTCACCGAGGTGCCTGATCTGGTCGCCGCGATTACGCATATGTACAAAACATAAGAATCACGGATGTCGATTTCGTGGTCTTTCGTTACCTTATGATTGCGGACCTCCCGCGGCGATCGCCCCGATAGCATCACGGCAGAGGCGGAGACAGTGGGGGAACCGAGGAGCTGAGTGAGCCTGATGGCACGACCACCCGGAGACGACATCTTCCGGGCGACACTGGCCGCGGTCGCCCCCGGAACCCCCTTCCGCGACGGCTTGGAGCGCATCCTGCGCGGCCACACCGGCGCCCTGATCGTGCTCGGTCACGACAAGGTCGTCGAAGGCCTGTGCACCGGTGGATTCGAGCTCGACGTCGAGTTCTCGGCCACCCGGCTGCGGGAACTGGCAAAGATGGACGGCGCGATCGTGCTGTCGTCCGACCTGCAGCGCATCGTGCGGGCCGCGGTCCACCTCGTGCCGGACCCGACGGTCCCCACCGAGGAGTCGGGCACGAGACACCGCACGGCCGAGCGGGTCGCCAAGCAGACCGGGTACCCGATCATCTCCGTCAGCCAGTCCATGCACATCATCGCCCTGTATGTCGCCGGGCGGCGCTACGCGCTGGACGGTTCGGCCGCGATCCTGTCCCGGGCGAACCAGGCCCTGGCCACCCTCGAACGCTACAAACTGCGCCTCGACGAGGTGGCCGGCACCCTTTCCGCGCTCGAGATCGAGGATCTCGTCACCGTTCGCGATGCCATCTCGGTCAGCCAGCGCCTGGAGATGGTCCGCCGTATCGCCGACGAGATCGAGGGCTACGTCGTCGAACTCGGCACCGACGGCCGGTTGCTGTCCCTTCAGCTCGAAGAGCTGATGGCAGGCGTCGAGACCGAACGGGAGCTCACCGTTCGCGACTACCTGCCCGCCGGCTCCCGCGCCGGGTCGGCCACCCAGGTACTCAACGAACTGTCGGCGATGTCCCCCACCGACCTGCTCGACCTCACCGTGCTCGCCCGGGTGATCGGTTTCTCCGGCGGCGCGGACATCCTCGACCGCCAGATCAGCCCGCGCGGCTACCGGATGCTGGCGAAGGTCCCGCGGCTGCCCCGGCTCGTCGTCGACCGCCTCGTCGACCACTTCGGCACCCTGCAGAAGCTGCTCGCCGCTGGCGTCGACGACCTGCAGACCGTCGACGGCATCGGTGAGGCACGCGCCCGAGCGGTACGCGAAGGCCTGTCCCGCCTCGCCGAGTCCAGCATTCTCGAACGCTACGTCTAGGGACCCGCGCCCCACGACCCGATCCGTCCCCTCCCATGGCCGACCCGATCCCCGACCGGCCCGACCCCGACCGAGCGGGTATGGCCCGATGCTGCCGGGATGGCCCGATGGGCGGGATGGCACGATGGCCGGGATGACCACGACCAGCGGTTCCCCGGGACCCGTCGCAGCCGTGACCCCCCTCGCATCCGGGCCACCCGTCGCATCGACGGCGTTCGGCGAGCTGGTGCTCGACTGGTTCGTCGGGGCCGCGCGTGACCTGCCCTGGCGTCGGCCGGGCACGACACCCTGGGCGGTGCTGGTCAGCGAGGTGATGCTGCAGCAGACGCCGGTCAACCGGGTCCTGCCCGTCTGGGAGGCCTGGCTCGCGCGCTGGCCGACGCCCGCGGCCCTTGCCGCCGAGCCGTCCGGCGAGGCCGTGCGGGCCTGGGGGCGGCTCGGCTACCCACGGCGGGCGCTGCGGCTGCATCAGAGCGCCACGGCGGTCGTGGAGCGCCATGGCGGCGAGATCCCAGCCGACCTCGACGCCCTGCTCGCCCTGCCGGGCATCGGTACCTACACGGCCCGGGCGGTCGCGGCCTTCGCCTTCCGGCAGCGGCAACCTGTCGTCGACGTCAACGTCCGCCGGGTGTACGCCCGGGCGGTCGAGGGGCGCGCCGACCCGCCGGCCACCGTCAGCCGCGCCGATCTGGCCGGCGTCGCCGACCTGCTCCCCGCCGATCCCGAGACCGCCGCCCGGACCAGTGCGGCGCTGATGGAACTCGGCGCGCTGCTCTGCGTGGCCCGCGCTCCGCGCTGCGCGGCCTGCCCGCTGCTGGAGCGGTGCGCGTGGGTGCGAGCGGGCAGCCCGCCGGGTTCGGGCCCGGCCCGGCGGCCACAGGGCTACGCCGGCACCGACCGGCAGGTCCGCGGCCGGCTGCTCGCCGTCCTGCGGGACGCCGACCATCCCATCCACCAGGAACTGCTCGACCAGGTCTGGGACGAGCCGGTCCAGCGTGGCCGGGCGCTGGCCGGGCTCCTCGGTGACGGTCTGGTCGTCCAGGTAGCCCCGGGTGTCTACGCCCTCCCAGGCTGACCCGCCCTCCCAGGCTGGACGGTCCTCCCAGGCTGGACGGTCCTGCGGGACCGGACGGCCCTCTCCCGGGCTGGACGGTCCCGCGAGGTGACGACCTACCTGTCGATCAGGGCACCTGGGCACGTCCGGACAGATGTCGTCCAGCGGTACCAGGGGTGGTGGGCTAGCCGGGGGCGGCGCGGAAGCGGTAGCCGACGCCGCGGATGCTCTCGATGATGGTCGGTTCGCCCGCGGCCTCACCCAGCCGGCGACGCAGGCGGCGGACGTGGACGGCGAGCGTGTTCGTCTCGGTGTGGGCGGAGCCCCAGACCTCACGCAGGAGGGTCTCACGGGGCACCACCCGGCCGGCCTGCTCCAGCAGCAGGGCGAGCAGGCGGAACTCCCGGGGTGGAACCGAGACGAGGGTTCCGTCCAGGCGCACCTCATGGGCGGCGCGGTCGAGCAGGACCGGACCGCCGCGCAGCACCTCGGTGCCGTTGGAGCGCGCCGTCTGTGCGCCGGAACGGTCCGGGCGCAGGCCGCCGACCATCGCGAGGACCTCGGTGACCCGGTAGGGCTTACCGACGCAGGCGCTCGCCCCGGCGTCCAGGCCGGCGGCGGCCGCGGGGCGGTCGTCGGGGCCGACGGCGAGCAGGATCGGGAGGTCGTCGTGACCGGCGACGCTACGGACGGTGCGTACCACGGTCACGCCGTCCACCACCGGTAGGCGGGCGCTGATCAGGAGGGCATCGGGCTGGTGCAGGCCGATCTCCAGCAGCGCCAGGGCTCCGTCGGTGACGAGGTTGACCTCCACGCCGCCACCGACGATGGCCGCGAGCATGTCCTGTTCGACTTCGGAGTCGGCGATGAGCAGGACCGGCGCGGGCTGTTTTCGTTCCAGCCCGACCGGCCGCTGCCCACGGCTCGACGCATGATCAGCTGCGGTCGGATCGCGCTCCCCCGCCGGCCAGCGGTCACCCGCTGGCCCGCGCTCCGCCGCCGACAGGCCGGAGCCTGTCCACGTCGGAACCATCGTGGCGTCCTGTCCGGTGATTTCGCTGGTGGTCAGCCGAACCGTCCGGACACGTAGTCCTCGGTCCGCTTCTCCGTCGGGTTGGTGAAGATCTTCGAGGTCTTGTCGAACTCGACGAGGCGACCGGGATCGCCGGTCTTCTCCAGGGAGAAGAAGGCGGTCGAGTCGCTGACCCGGGACGCCTGCTGCATGTTGTGGGTGACGATGACGATGGTGAAGCTGGACTTCAGCTTGTTGATGAGGTCCTCGATCGCCAGGGTCGAGATCGGGTCGAGCGCCGAGCAGGGCTCGTCCATCAGCAGCACCTGCGGTTCGACGGCGATCGCCCGGGCGATGCACAGCCGCTGCTGCTGACCACCGGAAAGGCCGGCACCGGGGCGGTTCAGACGGTCCTTGACCTCGTCCCAGAGGTTGGCGCCGCGCAGCGACTCCTCGACCCGCTCGTCCAGCAGGGCCTTCTTGCGGATCCCGTTGAGCTTCAGGCCGGCGATGACGTTCTCGTAGATGGACATCGTCGGGAACGGGTTCGGCCGCTGGAAGACCATGCCGACGGTCCGACGGACGTTCACCGGGTCCATCCCGGCGCCGTAGAGGTCCTCACCGTCGAGCAGCACGCTGCCCTCGACGCGGGCCCCCGGCAGCACCTCGTGCATCCGGTTCAGGGTGCGCAGCACCGTGGACTTCCCGCATCCGGACGGTCCGATGAATGCGGTGACGTGCTTCGGCTCGATGGTCAGGTTGACGTCGGATACGGCCTTGAACTTGCCGTAGTACGCCGTCAGCCCGGTTACCTCGATGCGGGTGGCCATGACAACCTCGACTCACGATCTGGCTGGACGCTGGGAACTGGCTGGACGCGGGGAGTGACTGGACGCTGGGAGTGACTGGGTGGTGCACGTCGGAGCGGGCCGGCGGCGGCTTCGGCGTCAGTGGCGGTACGCACCGCCGGCCCGGGTCGGGGTCACTTCAACCGGTTGCGTCCGGCGAACAGCCGGGCGATGAGGTTGAGCACCATGATGATGATGATCAGAACGAGCGCGGCAGCCCAGGCGCGGTCGATCGCGAACTGCTGGGGCTGGCCGGCCTGCGAGTAGATGTACAGGGGCAGCGAACTCTGCTCACCGGAGAACGGGTTCGCGTTGATGAGGTTCGTTCCGAAGACGGTAAGCAGCACGGGCGCCGTCTCGCCGGACACTCGGGCGACGGCGAGCATGACACCGGTCACGATGCCGGGCAGGGCGGTCGGGACGACGACCCGCAGGATGGTTCGCCACTTGGGCACACCGAGCGCGTAGCCGGCCTCACGCAACTCGTTCGGGACGAGTTTGAGCATCTCCTCGGCGGAACGCACCACCGTCGGGATCATCAGAACGACCAGGGCCAGCGAACCGGCGAAACCGGAGAAGCCCTGGCCGAGCGCCAGAATCCAGAACGCCAGGACGAACAGACCGGCGATGATCGAGGGCAGGCCGGTGAGGACGTCCACGAAGAAGCTGATCGTCCGGCTGATCCGACCGCGACCGTACTCCACCAGGTAGATCGCGACCAGCAGACCGAACGGCACTGCGATGGCGCTGGCGATCAGCACCTGCTCGACCGTTCCGATGATCGCGTGGTAGATGCCACCACCGGAGTCGCGGGCACCGATGCCGTTCATCGAATGGGTCAGGAAGGAGATGTCGAGCCGGCTCGCACCCTTGCCGATCACGCTGGCGAGCACCGCGACCAGCGGAATCAGCGCGAGCAGGAAGGTGCCGTAGACCAGGGTGGTCGCGAACCGGTCACGGGCCCGGCGGCGGCCCTCCACCCTGGTGGAGATCGCGGTCATCGCCACCACGAAGATCAGGGCGGCCATCAGCACGATCTGGATCTCGCTGTCCATCGGCGTCAGCAGATAGATCAGCAGGGCGACGACCAGCGAGCCGGCGGCGACCACCGGCGGCACGAAACGGGGCAGGGTCTCGCCGCGCAGGTTCAGCCGGTCCTCGCCGGGGTTGGCGGGGCCGGGAACGGTGGGCTCGGGAACGGTCGCGGTGCTCATGCGGAGCTCCCGGAGAAGTCACGGCGACGCGCCACGATGGCCCGCGCGATGATGTTGACGATCATCGTGACGACGAACAGCACCAGACCGGACGCGATCAGTGCGCCACGTCCGATGTCGTTGGCCTCGCCCCAGCCGTTCGCGACGTTGGCCGCGATGGTGTTCCCGGCCGGCTCCAGCCAGTTCCAGGAGATCTTGAACGAGGCGGGCAGGACCAGCGCGACGGCGATCGTCTCGCCCATCGCCCGGCCAAGCCCCAGCATCGACGCGCTGATCACACCGGGCTTGCCGTACGGCAGCACCGCCGTGCGGATCATCTCCCAGCGGGTGGCGCCCAGCGCCAGGGCCGCCTCCCGGTGCGCGGTGGGCACCTGGAGGAACACCTCACGCGACAGTGCCGCGACGATCGGCAGAATCATGATCGCGAGCACGACACCGGCGACGAAGAACGAACGGCCCACCGAGTCGGCGCTGAACAGCGGAATCCAGCCGAGGTAGTCGCTGAGCCAGAGCTGGATGCCCTTCATGTGCGGGGCAAGCACGAGCAGGCCCCACAGGCCGTAGACGACGCTGGGCACCGCGGCCAGCAGGTCGACGATGTAGCCCAGCGGCGAGGAGAGCCGCCGCGGCGCGTAGACGGTGATGAACAGCGCGATCCCGACGGCCACCGGCACCGCGATGATCATCGCGATGGCGGCGGTGACGATCGTGCCGAACAGCAGGGCGGCCACACCGAACTTCGGCGGGTCCTGGTTGGGGAACCACTCCTGCGTGCTGAGGAAGTTCCCGTCGTTCTCGCCGAGTGCGTGCGTCGCCCGTAGCACCAGGAACAGCGCGATCGCGACGATCAGGGCGAGCAGTCCGAGGCCGGCGGCCCGGGTGAGGTTCTTGAAGGCCACGTCCGCCTTGCCGACCGCGGCCTTGCCGGTGGTCGTGGGCGCGGGCCGGGTGAACGCGGCCGGATCGTGATCAGGCTGGTCCGACCCGGTGCTGGTGGGCCCGCTCGCGGGGGCCCCGACCGGGTCGTCTGTCGGCGGGACCGTCGCCGAAGCGGCCCCCCGCTGCTCGGCGGACTGCGCCGAGCTGTCCGGCTCCGTCGTCATGGTCCTCTCCTAGATACGCCGACGAACCCGCGGTGGGGCGCGATGTCCCCACCGCGGGTTCGACCGGGCCGGTCAGGTGGTGCGGTGGTTCAGCTGGTGCGGTGGTGCGGTGGTTCAGGCGGTGCGGTGGTTCAGGCGAGCTTCGCGATGACCGCGCGGACCTTGCTGGCGACGGCGTCGGGCAGCGGCGCGTAGCCGAGGTCACCGATCGACTTCTGGGCCGCGTCCGAGGCGGTGTAGGTCAGGAAGGACTTGACCAGCGCGGCCTCCTCGGCCGGCAGGCCGGAGGTGCAGGCGATCTCGTAGGTCACCAGGTACACGGGGTAGGCACCCTTGGTGGCGGTCGTGTAGTCGAAGGTCAGCTTGAGGTCGTCGCCATCCGCGATCTTGGCGGTGCCAAGGCCCAGGGAGGCGCCCTCGGTGCTCGGCGCGACGTACTCGCCGGCGGCGTTCTTGACCTTGACCGTGGACAGGCCGGCGTTCTCCGCGTAGGAGAGCTCCGCGTAGCCGATCGAGTTCTCGGTCGACTTCACCGTGGAGGTGACGCCGTCCGAGCCCTTGGCGCCCTGGCCGCCCGGGGCCTTCCAGTCGGAGCCGGAGTCGAACGTCCAGGCGCTGCCGCCCGCGCCCTTGAGGAACTTGGTGAAGTTGTCCGTCGTGCCGGAGCCGTCGGAACGGTGCACCGTGGCGATCGTGGCGGACGGCAGCGAGGCGCCACTGTTCTCCGCCTTGATGGCCGCGTCATCCCACTTGGTGATCTTGCCGGAGAAGATCCCGGCCAGCGTCTCGGCGGACAGCTGCAGGTCCTTCACGCCGGACAGGTTGTACATCAGCGAGACCGGGCCGACAGCCATCGGCAGGTCGACCGCGGTGCCGGGCGCGCAGCGCTTGTCGGCATCGGTCTTCTGCTGGTCCTTGAGCGCCGAGTCGGAGCCGGCGAAGGTGACCTGCTTGGAGATGAACTGCTGGCGACCGGTCGAGGAGCCGGTCGACTGGTAGTTGATCGTCGCGCCGGAGCAGGCGTCCTGGTATGCCTTCACCCACTCGTCGACGGCGTTCTTCTGCGCGGAGGAGCCCGACCCGGTGATCGAGCCCTTGGCGCAGTCGATCGCGCTGGCGCTCGTCGACGCCTCGGTGGTGCCACCCGCGTCGTTGTTGTCGTCAGTTCCACACGCTGCCACGGTGAGCAGTGCGACCATCGCGGCCCCGACCGCGGCCTGACGCTTGCCTAGCTTCACAAGCAACCCTTCGTCCCAACGCCGAGCCCGGCGCCGAATGTCGTCCGCCCCCCGGACCGGGGTGCCGGCGAGAATCGAAGCGATTCGGGATGAACGAAAGATGAACAGGCGCATACGCCAACCAGTCACCAACCAGAACACATCCATGTCGGAGGATTTGCGACCTGTTGACCCCCCCGAACCCCTCCTAGTCACGACGGTGTGTGCCGACAATATTGCGAAAAGTAATCTCAACTGGAGATCAACCCGTACGACCAGGCATGGCCGGCTCGCTGACGAGATGGCCACGGTGTCCACTCGGTGGCTCCGAGAAGAGCGCATGAACAGCGGAACGTCCTAAATGTGGCATTTCGGAATCGGCGAAGGTCATCGAGACGGTCGCACCGGATGTTCCGACAGTGGCGAATGTTCATCCACGTGCCACCTGCCCTGACCTGACCCACTGCACCCGGCCACACAGTGGGATGCAGCCGGCGAAGCGGCCAAGCCACGCGCGCCGCTACGCAGATGATCAGGATGTTCGGCCGCGGTTACCCGACGTCCGATCCGTCCCCAGATCTCCCGTAGCCAGCACGGCCCTCCCGTGATTTGCTGTCAAGCAACATCGAGGTTGCTGAAAGTATCCCAGGGATATCCAGTGGTTCGACCCACCGGATCACGCCCCGGCCAGGATTGCCAGGAGTATTCCCTCGACCACGCGCGGACCATCATCGCGGGGTCGACCGCACCACCCGCGTCACCCGCACCACCCGCGTCACCTGTCGTCCCACCCCGCGCCGCCCCTGCCCACTCGATCGACGCACCGGAGGACAGCCCGAAGATGAACACCCTCGACAGCAACGATCTGCTGCCCGAGCCCCGCCCAGGCTTCGGGGGACGCCCCCCGACGCTCGCCGAGGTGGTCACCGTCGACGACGGGCCGGCCGTGCGGCACGAGCTGACCCTCGCGCCCGGTGCCACCGCCGCCGACCTGACGACCGCGATGATCCTGGTCCCACCGGCCGCGAGCCTGATCAGCCATCACGGCGACGTCGATGTCTCGCTGGTCTTTCGCGAGCCGCCCCGCAGCTCGCCGGAGGAGCCGACGCCGCGGTGAGGACGCCGCCGGCGCCCGACCAGCGCGGCGCCGGACCGTCCCGGCGCGGAACTGTCGGGCCCAGGCAATATCGTGGACGGGTGGCTGTACTCACCCCCCGGGCAACCGACTTCCCGCGCTGGTACCAGGATGTGCTCGCCAAGGCCGAACTGGCCGAGAACGGCCCTGTCCGCGGCACGCAGGTGATCCGACCGTACGGCTACGCCCTGTGGGAACGGATGCAGGCCGAGGTCGACGCCCGGATCAAGGCCGCCGGTGCCCAGAACGCCTATTTCCCGCTGTTCATCCCGGAGAGCTATCTGCGCCGGGAGGCCGAGCACGTCGAGGGCTTCAGCCCCGAGCTCGCGGTCGTCACCATCGGTGGCGGCAAGGAGCTCGAGGAACCTGTCGTCGTGCGGCCCACCAGCGAGACCGTCATCGGCGAGTATCTGGCCAAGTGGACCCAGAGCTATCGCGACCTGCCGTTGTTGCTCAACCAGTGGGCCAATGTGGTGCGCTGGGAGCTGAGGCCGCGGCTGTTCCTGCGCAGCAGCGAGTTCCTCTGGCAGGAAGGGCACACCGCGCACGCCGACGAGGCCGACGCGGCCGCCTACGCCCGGCGGATCGCGCAGGAGGTCTACCGCGACTTCCTGACCAACGTGCTCGCGATCCCGGTGCTCGTCGGGGTCAAGACCCGCCGTGAGCGGTTCGCCGGCGCGACGAACACCATGACCTGCGAAGGCATGATGGGCGACGGCAAGGCGCTGCAGATGGCCACCAGCCACGAGCTCGGCCAGAACTTCGCGCGCGCCTTCGACATCGACTACCTCGGTGCCGACGGCGTCCGCCACCTGGCCTGGACGACCTCCTGGGGCTGCTCCACCCGCATGGTCGGCGGCCTGATCATGGCGCATGGTGATGACGGTGGCCTGCGCGTCCCGCCGCGGCTGGCCCCCACCCAGGTCATCGTCCTGCCCGTACGCGACGACGAGGCGGTGGTGGCCGCCGCCCGGGAGCTCGTCTCGTCGTTGACCGACGCCGGCCTGCGCGTGCAGCTCGACGCCCGGCCGGGCCTGTCCTTCGGTCGGCGGGTCACCGACGCCGAGATCAAGGGCATGCCCGTCCGGGTCGAGGTCGGTCCGCGTGACCTCGCCGCCGGCACCGTCACCGTCGTGCGCCGAGACACCTCGGTGAAGACCCCCGTCCCGCTCGCCGAGGTCGCCACCCGCGTGTCGGCCGCGCTCGACGACGTCCAGGCCGGCCTGTACGCCGAGGCCGTGGCGCTGCGCGAGCGGCGCACCGCGGATGTGACCACCATCGCCGACGCCGCCGCGGCGGCGGCCACCGGCTTCGCCCGCATTCCCTGGTCCGCCGTGGGCGAGGAGGGCGAGGCACGCCTCGCCGAGGACGCGCTCACCGTTCGCTGCCTGCAGACCGCCGACGGCGAGATCCCCGCTCCCGGCACCCCCGCCGACGAGCTCGTCGCCCTGATCGCCCGCTCCTACTGATCCCGCCCGCCCCCGGAGCCAGGCCGCGAAGCCGCACTCCGGGGGCGGCGGTGTGGCACCCGAAGGGGCAGCCCTTCGGCCCTGGTCCGACCGGGCGCGTTAGCCGAAACGGGTCAGCGAAATTGCGGCCGTTCGGCTCCCTTGCTAACGTCAGCGGCACCCCACCCGGCCGAAATCGTCCTGACGTTTTGCCTTACGTTCCCGCAGAACAGGTATCATGCTCCGACCGGACGAATTCGAACAGCTTGTCGCCCGCCGCCTCGGTCTTTCCGGCGCAGCGGTGACCGCAGACAGCCGACTGCACGCCGATCTCGGCCTTGATTCCTTCCGCCTGCTTGATCTGTGTCTTTTCGTCGCGGAGCTCGGTACCGACATCTCCGAGGCCAACTGGCTGGAGATCGAGACCATCGGCGAGTTGTACGGCGGTTATCGTGCCGGCCAGGCCGCCGATGCCGCCTCGTCCACCCCGCGGGCGGCCACCCGAGCGGCCGTTTCCGGCGACCCCGCCCGGGCGATCGAGGCCGGGGAGAATCCGGCGTCCATGCCGGTGCCGGCGCCGTGTCTGGCCGGGCGGTTCCTGCGGCTGATGCCGGTCCTGCCGTCATCCACGCCGTTCCTGTACGAGCTGGCCGTCACGCCGGACGTCGGCTTCCGCTGGCGCTACCGGGGTTCGGTGCCGTCCTACCCGCAGTTCGAGCAGGAGCTGTGGCAGGGCGTGCTGACGCAGTTCGTGATCGAGTCGGTCGAGACGGGCCGGCCGGTGGGGCACGCGATCTGCTACAACCCGGAGTTCACCCTCGGGTTCGCATATGTCGGCGCGGCCGTGTCGGCGGACTACACCGGCTCCGGGCTCGCGGTCGAGGCCCTGAACCTCTTCGTTCGTTACATCTTTGATATCTGGCCTTTTCGAAAACTGTACTTCGAGCTCCCAGAATTCAACTACCCGCAGTTCTCCGGCGCCGACCGGGCGAATGCGGCGGGCGGTGCGCTCGAACTTGAGGGTCGTCTGCGCGGACATGACTACTATCACGGTCGCTACTGGGACCGCCTGATCCTGGCCGCCTACCCGGAGCATCTGGACAGGCTGACCGGACGAGCCGCCGGCCACTGATCGCGAACGTCCGCGCGGGCCGCCGAACAACCACACGACGCCTGCCCATCCGTCCAAGGAAAGCCGGCAACCATGGTGTATCTGCTGGATCGCATGAAACGCGCGAGCGCGGGTCCGAACGGTGTCACGTTCCTCGCGCCGGACGGCGGTGAACGGGTCGGCTGGGCCGTGCTGCACGACGACGCCCGCCGGGTCGCCGCCGGGCTCCAGGAACGTGGGGTGCGCCCGGGGCGGCCGGTCGTGCTGCTCGCCTCGACCAGCCGGGCCACGGTGACCGCGGCGATGGCCGCCTGGTTCGCCGGCGCCAGTGTGACACTCGCCCCGACACCGGCGCGCACCGTGGACCTGGCCCGCTACCTGGCCGACTCCCGGGAGCGCTTCGACGCCCTCGGCGACCCGCTGGTGCTGGTCGGTGCCCCCTGGGAACAGGCGATCGCGGCGCTGTCCGGCGGTGGCGGGATCGTGGCGTCGCTGGCCGAGGTGGTCGACGCCCAGCCGAGCGCGCCGTGGCGGCCGCCCACGCTCAGCCCCGAGGACCCGGCGATCCTGCAGCTCACCAGCGGCACGACCGGCGCGCCGAAGATCGCCCGGATCAGCCACGGCAACCTCGCGGCGAACATCGAGGGCATCCGGGTCGCGACCGGCCACGAGGCGGTGCACGGGCGGATGCTGTCCTGGCTGCCGCTGTCGCATGACATGGGGCTGATCGGCGGTCTCATCCTGCCGCTGGCCTGCGGACGCTGCGACACCCTGCTCTCCAGCCCGGCGGACTACCTCGCCCGGCCGGCCAGCTGGATGCAGCAGATCTCCCATCACCGTGCCACCACCACCGTCGGACCCGGCTCGGCCTACGCTGTCGCCGCCCGGCTGTTGCGCACCGGTCCGCGGCTCGACCTGTCCTGCCTCGCCTACGCCCTGTGCGGCGGCGAGCCGATCGACCCGGCCGCCGTGGACGACTTCCTGGCCGCCGCGGGCGAGCACGGTTTCCATCCGGAGGCCTTCATGCCGGCGTACGGGCTGGCCGAGGCGACCGTCGCGGTGACCTTCTCCGACCTCGGCCGCGGCGCCCGCTACGACCACGTCGATGCCGACGCCCTCGCCGCCGGCATCGCACGTCCGAGCGACCCGCTGGAGCAGACGGGCCCGGAGGATCCCACAGCCGGTGGCCGGACCCGGACCCGGCGGCTGGTGCTGCTGGGCGAGCCGATCGCCGGACTGTCGATCCGTGTCGTCGATCCCGACACCGACGTGGAACTGCCCGCCCGCACCGTCGGGGAGGTGCAGGTCCGGGGCACCTCGGTCGCCTCTTACCACGACCAGTCACCGGCCAGCACCCCACCTGCCGACCCGGACGGCTGGCTCGCGACCGGTGACCTCGGCTACCTCACCGACGCGGAACTGGTTGTCTGCGGCCGACACAAGGATGTGATCATCCTCGGTGGTCGCAACATCTATCCCGAGGACGTGGAGCGGGCGGCCGCCCGGGCACCGGGCGCCCGAGCCGGGAACATCGTCGCCTTCGCCGCCCCACGGCCCGGCCCGCCCGCCGGTGAGGGCCTGGCCGTCGCCGTCGAGACCCGCGGCGATGACCATGAGACGCTGCGCCAGGCTGTCGCGGACGAGGTGCGTGCCGCGCTCGGTGTGACCCCGCATCCGGTGATCGTGCTGCCGCCCGGTTCGCTGCCGAAGACGCCTTCCGGCAAGCTGCAGCGCGCCCAGGTCCGCCGCAGGTTCGCCTCATGACCAGCCCCACGACCGGCGCCATGACCGGCCTCGGGTTCGGCGCCGCGACCGGGCCCGCCTCCGTCCAGACGCGGGTGGACGGGCTCGCGGACCGCCTGTACACCGCCTGGGCGCAGCCTGATCCGGACACCCGCACCCGCCTGCTCGCCGGCTGCTGCGCCGACCAGGTGAGCTACGCGAACCCGCTGGGCGCCGCGGTCGGCGTCGACGCGCTCAGCGCGCTGATCGGGGAGTTCCTCGGGCCGTATCCCGGGCACCGGCCGGTGCGGGTCAGCGCCGTGGACATCCACCATGATCGGGCCCGCTGGGAGTGGGGGCTGCGCGACAGCATCGGCCAGGTCGTACTCGCCGGTCTGGACGTCGCCACGTTCGACCAGCGCGGCCTCACCACCATAAGCACCTTCTTCGGCCCGCCGCCGCCCCTGACCCGCACCTACACCTACACCCACGGCCAGGGCGGCCAGGGCGGCCCGCGCGGCTGAACCGCCCACCGTCCACCCCCAGCGCCGCATTCCCGCGGCGCCACATGCCCGCAGTGCCGCATTCCCGCAGTGCTGTGTTCCCGCAGTGCTGTGTTCCCGCAGTACCGGCATTCATCAGGAGGAACCCGTGCCCCGTACCCGCACAGCTCTGCGGACCGCAGCCATCGGCGCCACGGGCACCGTGGCGATGGCCTTCATCGGAACCGCCACACCGGCATCCGCCACGGCGGCCCTGCCCGGAACCGGCTGCAGCGTCTCCGCCCTGCCGCCCACTGGCAGCGGGTCGATCATCGGGTCCACCATCTCCGGCAACGGCACCGTCGTCTGCGACAGCTGGTACACCGGATCGATGACGATCAGCAACCAGCTGAAGAAGTACGCGAACGGAAAGTGGACGAACGTCGGTGAGCCGGTGAGCAAGTCGTTCTGGGGCGGTGCCGGCATCGGCGAAAGCGCGACCGTTCCGTGCGCGTTCGCCGGTCAGAACCAGTTCAAGACCGTCACCACCGCCACCGCGAACAATGCCCGGGCGACGGACACCTCCTCCGCCCTCAGCTACACCTGCACCTGATCGACCACCCGCATCTGATCGACCACCCGGGCCGTCCGAGCGCTCAGGCCTGATCTGGCCCGGGCCTGAGCGACGAGGCGCGTCGAGACGCCGGGTGGGCGGCCGCCCGGTCGGGTCCCCAGGGGTCTGACCGGGCGCTCAGCCCACCGATTCGGCGGAACCGGCCATCGCGGCGGCGTCCACACCAGCCACGCCGTCCTCGGGGGCGGAACTGGTGATGACGGTGCCGCGGTGCTCGCCGCGACAGATCGCGGTCATCGCGCCCTGCTGCTCGATGTCGAAGATATGCAGCGGGATACCGAAGTCCCGGGCCAGGATGAACGCGGACTGATCCATCACCCGCAGCCCACGGCTGATCACCTCGTCGTAGCTGAGATGGGAGAACCGCTCCGCGTTCGGGTTGAGCTTCGGGTCGCTGTCATAGACCCCGTCGACGCCGTCCTTGGCCGCGAGCACAGCGTCCGCGCCAAGTTCCAGGGCCCGCTGGACCGCCGGATAGTCGGTGGTGAGGAAGGGCTGGCCGTTGCCGCAGGCGAGAATAACGGTCGCACCCTTTTCCAGCAGATGCACAGCACGCAGTCGGATGTACGGCTCGGCCACCGCGGGCACCGGAACCGCCGTCATCACCCGCAGGTTGTCCTCGCCGAGCGCGGTCAGTTTTCCGCGCAGGAGCAGGCTGTTGATCACCGTGCCGAGCATGCCGATGTTGTCGGCCTCGACCCGGTCGATGCCCCACCGGTCCGACTGGTTGCCGCGGAACAGGTTCCCCCCGCCCACGACGATGGCCACCTCGACGCCGGACTGGCGGACGGCGATGATTTCCCGGGCAAGGTGTTCCAACGCGTTGGAGTCGAAACCGAATTCGGCGGAACCGGCAATCGCCCGACCACTCAGTTTTACGACCACTCGACGGTATTTGGCCACAGTCTCCCGCTTTCCCTTTTCCATCGTGCGATCCTAACGCCCTGGACACATTGGTCGATCATGGTCAGATCGATCATGGAACTCGGCTGAGTTGGGTACACGGTAGAACACCCGCCTCCGGCCATCACCGGACGTCCAGGTCGTCACGAAATGCCCGATGCGGCCACACGAATGCGGTGCCCATCACCCCACGCCACCCCACCGGGACGAGGCCACCGGAGGCCGCCTGCCCCGCCCTCACTGCCGCGGACGCCCCGCGCACCGCCACCGGACATGCGTCAGGGGCATGATCCAAAAAGCTGATCATGCCCCTGACCCTGGTCGGGGTGGCGGGATTCGAACCCACGACCTCTTCGTCCCGAACGAAGCGCGCTACCAAGCTGCGCCACACCCCGCGACCGAACAGAAGCATACCCGACGCGACGGGGCTCGCGACGGGTCGGGCCTTCCCGATTCGTCAGATCGCCCGCGGAACCAGCCCCAGCAGCGTCGCCTCCGGCCGACAGCCCAGGCGGATCGGCGCGGACGGCGAGGTCCCCAGGCCCGGCGAGACATGCAGCCAGCTCTCGGTGCCACCGCTGACCTGCCGGGACAGCCCCCGGACCCGGGACCGCGCCAGGCCGGCGCTGGCCACCGGGGCACCGATCCCCGGCAGGCGGATCTGCCCCCCAAGGGTGTGGCCGGACAGCACGAGCCGCACACCATCGGCCGCGAACGCGTCGAGGACCCGCGGCCGCGGGGTGTGCGACAGCCCGATCGCCAGGTCGGTGCCCACGCGGGGTGGGCCCGCCACCGCGTCCAGGCGATCGCGGCACAGTCCGGCGTCGTCCACACCGCGCAGGTCCAGCCGCAGCCCGCCGGCATCGGCGACCGCCCGGGTGTTGGTCAGATCCCGCCATCCGCTGGCCGCGACGAGCTTCGCGGCCAGCGTCGGCCAGTCCAGCCCGCGGCCCCGCGGCTCGGCCGGGGTACCACCGCCCGGGCGGTCACGCGGGCCACCCGGTGTGGGCGCACGGTGATCGTGGGTCCCGGGCACGAAGCAGCCCGGGAAGGAGAACAACGGTTCCAACGCGGCCAGCAACGGATCACAGGCCTCGTCCGCGCGCACCAGGTTCCCGGTCAGCACGACCAGATCGGGGACGAGCCGGGCGAGATCGCCCAGCCACGCCAGCTTGCCGCGCTGACCGACCGTGACCCGCAGATCCGACAGGTGCAGCACCCGCAGCGCGGGCGCACCCGGCGCCAGCACCGGTACCGACACCCGACGCAGCGTGTACGCCGTGCGCTCGACCAGCGCACCGTAGGCCAGCACGCCCACGCCCACGCCCGCGGTCACGCCCACGCCCATCGGCACACCACGCATCCAGACCAGACCTTCCCGGGGGAGCACACATTCGGGGACCCCCGCCGTCGCGCGGATCCATGCCCGCCGGCACCTTCGGGCTATGCCCGGGGGTGGCCGGCGGCGTTCCACCGTCTCATCCCGCTCGCCGCGGCGGCCGGTGGGCCTCTCCGATGTCGCCGATCCGAGACCGCCGTCGTCGTCGTGTGGTCGGAGCTGACCAGGCCGCCGGTGCGCCCCATAGGCTGGGCGCACTATGAGTACCCCCCCGGAGCCAGGCCAGCGCACCGAACCGGGATCGCTGCAGCAGCGGCTGCGTGGCGATCTGACGTCCGCGATGAAGTCCCGCGACGAACTGCGGACGGCCACCCTGCGCCTCACCCTCACCGCCGTGAAGGAGGTCGAGGTCGCCGGCGACACGGCCCGCGCCCTCGACGACGCGGAGGTCCTGCGGGTACTGGCTCGCGAGGTGAAGAAGCGCCGCGAGGCCGCCGAGGCCTTCGCCGCCGCCGGGCGCAGCGAGGCCGCCGAACGGGAACGCGCCGAGGGCGAGGTGCTCGCCGCCTACCTGCCCCAGGAACTCGGCGACGACGAACTGGCCGCGATCATCGACCGGGTGCTCGGCGAGCTGGGCCTGAGCGGGCCGCGGGCCATCGGCCCCGCCATGAAGGCGGTGCAGACCGCCGTGGGCGGCCGGGCCGCGGGCGGCCGGGTCGCCGCGCTGGTGAAGGCCCGCCTCTCCAACACCTGATCTCCCCTGACCGGCCGGGGCCCGCGACGATCAGGGGCGGCGGGCTCCCCGCTCGGGGCTCAGCGCCGGTTCGGCGGTGTTGGCGAACGTGCGGGCTCCGAGCGGGGTCCGGGGGAACAGCTGCGCCAGGATGGCGGCCAGGCCGTTGTCCCCGGCCGCCGGGGTGACCGCGGCCGGCTGACCGCCGCCGAGTCCGATCCCGCCGGGCGGGGAGCCGCCGGGCAGGACGGGGGCGCCGGTCAGGCCGCCGGAGATGGCCAGGCGGATCTCGGTGTTCAGGGACACGACGCTGCCGGCCGGCGGCGTCGTGGCCACCACGATTCCCGGCTGGCCAGGCCAGACGACGGGTTGCGCGGACACGTGGAAGCCCTGCTGGACGAGGATCTGTTCGGCCACCGCCTGCGGTTGGCCGACGACGTTGGGCACCGCCTTGGTGGGTACCTGCGGCTGGGTGCCGTCCTCGGGCGGCAGTGGCGCCACCGGGAGACCGAGACCGTCGATGGTCCGGGTCATCGTGCGGGCCCAGATCTGGGCCGGGTAGCCACCGCCGAACACGTTGCGGCCGAACACGCCGGTCAGTGGGTGGGCGGTCGGACCACGCGGGTCGGCGAGGGTGACCGCGGTGGCCAACTGCGGGATGTAGCCGGCGAACGAGGCGGTGCTGAAGCCCTCGGCGGTACCGGTCTTGCCGGCGGCCGGCCGGCCGATCTGGGCGTTGCCGCTGGCGGTGCCGTGGCTGATGACACCTTCGAGCACCGAGCTGACCGTGTCGGCGATCTTCGGGTCGAGGACCTGCTCGCAGGCTGCCCCGGCGTTGAACGGCAGCGGCCGGTCGGCGCCGCCGATCCGCTGGCTGATGGCGGTGACGGTGCGCGGCGCGCACTTGCGGCCACGGGCGGCGAGGGTGGAGTAGGCGGTCGCGAGGTCGAGGGTGCTGATCTCGTTGGAGCCGAGGATCGCCGAGCCGTCGGCCGAGCTGATGCCGTCGACCCCCCTGCACTCGGGATCGCTGTTGCCGTGCGGACGAATACGGCACGACGTGACGCCCATGTCCCGGGCGATCTGCGCGGTGCGCAGCACGCCGAGCTTCTCGGCGAGCTGGATGTAGTAGGTGTTGACCGAGTTCCACGTCGCCGTGGTCAGCGAGTAGAAGCCGTCCTCGCTGGGATCGGCGTTGCAGTACATGTTCTTCGGCTGTGGGTTCGGAAACACCTTCGACTGGTAGCAGATCGGCGCGTGCAGCGTCGTCGAGAGGGGCATTCCGGCCTTGAGCGCGGAGATGAGGGTGAACACCTTGAAGGTCGATCCGGGACTGAACGAGTCCTCGTCGACCGGATAGACCTCCTTCGTGTGCACGAAGTCGGTGGAAAGGCTCGACACCAGCCCGTCGGCGGTGGGGCCGTACTCCCGGTTCTCGGCGACGGCCAGCACCTGGCCGGTGCCGGGCTGCATCGTCACGACGCCGGCCGCGACCCGGTTGCCGACCGGGATGACCTCGGTCGCCGCTGACTGTGCCGCCTGCTGGGCGACCGGCTCCAGCGTGGTGGTGATGGTCAGGCCGCCCTCGAACAGCAGCCTGCGGGCATCCTCCTCGGTCGGGGCGAAGGTCCGGTCGTTCAGCAGCTGCTGGCGCACCAGGGCGCAGAAGAACGGGGCGCCGGAGTCGGCGCACGGGTCGGCCGAGCGGGCCGGACGGTCGAGTACCAGCGGGCTGTCGTGGGCCGCGTGGAACTCCGCGTCGCTGATGTGGTGCAGCTCGCGCATCCGGTCGAGAACGATGTTGCGCCGCGCCACGGCGGCCTGCGGATGCAGCACCGGATTGTAGGCGGTCGGGTTCTTCACCAGGCCGGCGAGCAGCGCCGCCTGGGCCAGGGTGAGCTTCTCGACGTCCACGTTGAAGTAGTGCCGCGCGGCCACCTCGATACCGTAGGCACCGTCCCCGAAATAGGCGATGTTGAGGTAGCGCTCGAGGATCTCGTCCTTGCTCAGGTGCGCTTCCAGGTAGAGCGCGTAGCGGGCCTCCCGCAGCTTGCGGTGCACCGTCTGCTCGGTGGCGGCGCGGCGCTGCGCGTCGGTGGTGGCCGACATCAGCAGGACGTTCTTGACGTACTGCTGGGTCAGGGTGGACCCGCCCTGGGTCACCGAGCCGTTCTCCCGGTTGGTCAGGTAGGCGCGGGCCAGGCCCTTGTAGTCGAGCCCGTCGTGTTCGTAGAAGCGCGAGTCCTCGATGTCGACGATGGCCCGGCGCATCACCTGGGGCACCCGGCCGAGCGAGACGACCTCACGGTCCTGCTCGCCGGAGAGCACGGCGACCAGGTTGCCGCGGGCGTCCAGGATGCGGGAGGCCTGCGCCAGCGGCGGCACCACCAGGTTCTCCGGCAGGTCGAGGAAGTCGTCGGCGCTGTGCTTGGCGGTCAGTCCGACCGCGCCGACCACGGGCAGCGCCAGCATGCCGACGAGGACGCCGCAGAGCACGCTCAGCAGGCCCACGCCGGACAGGCGGCGGGCCCAGAACACCGGACGACGACGCCCGGCCAGCGGGCCGTCGGCCCCGAAACCGGGACGGTAAAGCCGCCGTGCGGGCCCGTCGGGCGCCGGGGGCCCGGGGGGCGTGCTCATCGGCGGACCTCCGTCCAGCCAGACCGGGACACCAGTCGCAGCATACGGGCCAACATCTGATCAACAACGCCCGACGGGTACCCACAGACCGGTACAACTATGGAGGAGCATCCCGGTGGAGCTGCCCAAATCGCCCTGACCTGGGCAGGCGCACTCCTGACAGTCGGGGCTCGCCGGGGCCACCAAGGCGTGCCCGGGACCAGAGTGACGACATCCACATCAACCAGATCCGGCGGGCCGTCCGACGGGGTTCCCCCCGGATGATCAGCCCGAGGCGGGCTCGTGGGCCGAGTCGTGTTTCCGGCCAGGCAGGACCGGATGGCGAACGCACCCTCCGCGCGGTGCCGGCATCGGTCTGTCACGCAACGGACATCTGGCTGCCACAGAACGCACTACCGTAGCGATCCGGATCAATGGCCCGGACTAGTCATTTGGACAACCATCCGTGTGGGGTCTGGGCCGTGGCCACGCCACTCCGTACGGTTTCGGGTCAACGCCACGTCACCACCCGCACGGGACCCCTGACCCGGCCTCGAGAAGAAAGGCAGGTGGCATGACCAGAAGCCTGGCCCCCGCCGTCAGTCCCCTTCGTGCCAACCCGAACCCCCTGGTGGGCTCCACCGTCGACGGCGACTGGACGGCGCACGCCGCCTGTCGCGACCTCGACCCGGATGAGCTGTTCGTCCAGGGCGCCGCCCAGAACCGGGTGAAGACCCGGTGCTTCGGCTGCGCCGTCCGCACCGAGTGCCTCGCCGACGCCCTCGACAACCACGTCGAGTTCGGTGTCTGGGGCGGTATGACCGAACGAGAGCGCCGCGCGCTGCTTCGTCGCCGTCCGGACGTCACGTCCTGGCGCAAGCTGCTCGCGGACGCCCAGGCCGACCACCGGTCAGCCTCCGCCGGGTAGCTTCGGGCCGCTCCGACTGGCCCAACGCCATCCGCTTCCCGGTTCCGTCCGAGGACAACGACGTCCCGGCCCGGACCAGCACCACCGCTACCGCGCTACTCCACCCGCGCGAGAGCGCAGCCGATCTCCCGCAGGCCGTCGAGATCGTGCACATCCTCCGCCAGCGCCTCGACCTCGACCAGCGGGGTGTCCGGATGAGCGCTGGTGAACCGCTCCCGCAGCCGCGCCTCCCGGTCGGCCAGCCGTGCCCGCTCCGCATGGATGCGCAGGACCGCGGCCGCCAACGGATGCTCCCCGTGTTCGTCGAGGTTCTCGGCGGCGGCGAGGCTGCGTTCGGCGGTGAGCGTCCCGGCATCGCTGTGATGTGTCCGGTTGACCACCAGCCCGGCCAGCGGCATACCGTCGGCGTCGAGCCGGTCGACGAAGTAGGACGCCTCCCGCAGCGCCGCCGCCTCGGGCGCGGCGACCACCACGAACGACGTGCCCTGTTCGCCGAGCAGACGGTAGGTCTGGTCGGCCCGGGCGCGGAAACCGCCGAACATCGTCTCGAGCGCGGCGACGAACACGCTCAGATCGGTGAGCAGCTGCGCGCCGAGCACCTTCGTCAGCACCCGGGTGAACATCCCGATACCCGCGCCGAGCACCTTCGCGTACGCGCGGCCGCCGGCCTTCGCCGGGGCCAGCAGAACGCGTAGCAGACGGCCGTCGAGGAACGTGCCGAGCCGGGTCGGCGCGTCCAGGAAGTCCAGCGCCGACCGGGTCGGCGGGGTGTCGACGACGATCAGGTCCCACTCGTCGCTCGCGTCGAGCTGGCCGAGTTTCTCCATCGCCATGTACTCCTGCGTTCCGGCGAAGGATGACGACAACGTCTGGTAGAAGGGGTTGTCGAGCAGGGCCTGGGCCCGCTCGGGCGAACTGTGCGCCAGGACGATCTCGTCGAACGTCCGTTTCATGTCCAGCATCATCGCGTCGAGCCGCCCACCGGCGGACTCGTCGATGCCGGCGACCTCCCGCGGGGTGTTGTCCAGCGTGGTGAGGCCGAGCGACTGGGCCAGGCGGCGGGCCGGGTCGATGGTGAGCACGACCACGCTGCGCCCACGTTCGGCCGCCCGCAACGCGAGCGCCGCCGCCGTGGTGGTCTTGCCCACCCCGCCGGAGCCGCAGCACACGACGATCCGCTCGGTGTCGAGCATCTCGTCCACCTCGAACAGCGGCACCCCGACCGGTTGTGGACGGATTCGTCGCGCCCGCTCGGTGAGCGCCGGCTCGGTCTCCGCCGGCTCGGTCTCCGCCGGCTCGGTCTCCGCCGCCTCGGTGGCGGTCCTTGCCGCGGTGGGCCTGGCTGCGCTGGGCTTGGCGGCGGGGCCGGGCTTGGCGGCGGCGGGACTGGGTTTGGCGGTTCGTGGACGGCTGGGGCGACGGGGCGGCGGTTGCTCCGCCGCGGACGATCCTGCGTTGTCGGTCACCGGCTCAGCCCACCATCTGCTGGGCGCGCAGGAGCTCGGCGAACCGGTAGACGGTGCCGAGGTCGACTCCGTCCGCCTCCAGGGGCATCTCGTACACGGGGCGACCGAGCGCGAGGATCTCCGCCCGTTGGGCCGCCTCCAGCGCCACCCGGTCGGCATGCTGGGTGGTCTCCCAGACCAGCGACTCGACCAGCTCGCGGGTCGGTTCCAGGCCAGCTTCCTTGACGGCGGCCACGATCTCCTCCCGGTCGAGTTCGCCGCGGCGGGCCTGCCGGGACTCCCGGGCCTTCAACAACGGCGAACGCGCCATGTTGATGATGATCCCGCCGATCGGCAGCCCGGCCGCGGTGAGTTCGGTGACGCCATCCACGGTCTCCTGGACGGGCATCTCCTCGAGCAGGGTCACCAGGTGCACGGCTGCCCGGTCAGGCCGCAGCACCGCCATCACACTGTCCGCCTGGGCGCGGATCGGCCCCACCTTGGCCAGGCCCGCGACCTCCGCGGTGACCCCGAGGAACCGGGCGATCCGGCCGGTCGGCGGGGCGTCGAGCACGACCGCGTCGTAGGCCAACCCACCGGGACGGGTGCCGTCGGGGCGGTTCACCGCCTCCTTGACCTTGCCGGTGAGCAGGACGTCGCGCACGCCGGGGGCGACCGTGGTGGCGAAGTCGACCGCGCCGAGCCGGCCGAGCACCCGTCCGGCGCTGCGCAGGTTGTAGAACATCTCCAGGTACTCCAGCAGCGCCTCGTCCGCGTCGATCGCGAGGGCGAACACCTCACCGCCGCCGGGGGCGCTGGCCACCTTGCGTTCCTTGTACGGCAACGGTGGGGTGTCGAACAGCTGCGCGATCTGCTGGCGGCCCTCCACCTCGGTGAGCAGGACCCGCCGTCCGCCGGTGGCCAGGGCGACGGCGAGCGCGCCGGCGACCGTCGTCTTGCCCGTCCCGCCCTTGCCGGTGACGATGTGCAGCCGGCGCTCCCACGGACCGCCCTCGTCGTCCACGAACACCTCGTCGCCTGGGTCGTCGTCGCCCGCGCCACGCCTGCCGCTCACACGCTCGACCGTACCCGGGCCGACGGCCACCGCCACGCCAGCCGGGCCGTATCACCCATGCCGGTGTGACCGTCCGTACCCATGGGCCGAGCCAGCCGAGAGCCGGATGGCGGATGCTCTAGGGTCCGGTGGCATGCAGACGAAGTGGGAGTACTTCACAGCCCCGTTGTTGATCCACAACACCAAGCAGATCCTCGACACGTTCGGTGAGGACGGCTGGGAGCTGGTCCAGGTGATTCCCGCTCCCACCAACCCCGAGGGGCTCGTCGCCTACTTCAAGCGGCCCAGGTCCCAGGGCTAGCGGTGACGACCCCGAGCGAGCGCCTGGCCAGCCTTGGCCTCAGCCTGCCCGCGGTGGCGACCCCGGCCGGCGCGTACGTCCCGGCGGTGCGTGACGGTGACCTCGTCTGGAGCGCCGGGCAGCTCCCCCTGGTCGACGGCCGGCTGGTCGAGGCCGGTCTGGTGGGTGCCGAGGTCACCGCGCCGCGCGCCGCCGAGCTCGCGCGGATCGCGGCTCTGCTCGCACTGGCCGCCGTCGCGGCCGAGGCCGGCGGGCTGGATGCCATCCGCCGGATCGTCAAGGTCGTCGGCTTCGTGGCCAGCGCCGCAGGGTTCACCGCCCAACCGGGGGTGGTCAACGGCGCCAGCGAGTTGTTCGTCGAGGTCTTCGGGGATGCCGGTCGGCATGCCCGCTCGGCCGTCGGCGTCGCCGCGTTGCCGCTCGGCGCTCCGGTGGAGATCGAGATCATCGCCCGCGTCTGAGGGCTGATCGCGCTAACATCAGCGCTGTGTCCGCTGGTGTGCCGTCCGCTGGTGTGCCGTCCGCTGGTGTGCCGTCCAATGGTGTGCCGATCAACCGATCGTCGCGTGCGGGTGGGCCCTTCGATGGCCCGGCCTGCGATCGCGTGTCGTCGGCGGTGGGCGCCCCCGGCGGGGGGACGTCCGACGGCGGGACGTCCGGCGATCAGGGGTCGGTCGCCGGGGTGCCACGGCAGGTGACACCGCTGGCGGCCGTCCTGCTGGCACCCAATCCGGGTCCGATGACCCTGGACGGGACCAACACCTGGCTGCTGCGGGCGCCCGGGCACGCCAGCGCCGTCGTGGTCGACCCGGGGCCGGACCTGCCCGAACATCTCGACGCGATCGCCGCCACCGGGCCCATCGCGCTGATTCTGCTCACTCACGGTCACTCTGATCACAGTGCTGGCGCGGCCACGCTGCACCGGCGCACGGGCGCACCGGTGCGGGCGCTTGATCCCGCGCACCGGCTCGGCGACGAGGGCCTCGCCGCCGGGGACGTGGTGGCCCGGCCCGGCCTCGAGCTGCGCGTCCTGCCCACCCCCGGGCACACCGCCGACTCGCTGTCGTTCCTGCTGACCGGTGCGGACACCGACGCGGCGGTGCTCACCGGAGACACGATTCTCGGCCGGGGCAGCACGGTCGTGGCCCATCCGGACGGCCGGCTTGGCGACTACCTCGACAGCCTGCGGCTGCTGCGGGAGCTCGGCGAGACGACGGTGTTACCCGGGCACGGCCCGGAACTGCCCGCCGCCGGCGCCGCCGCGCGGCACTACCTGGCCCATCGGCACGCACGCCTCGAGCAGGTCCGGGCGGCGCTGGCCGCGATGGGGGTCGAGCCGGCGCGGGCGGACGCCGCCGAGGTGGTCCGTCGGGTCTACACCGACACCGACCGGGCGTTGTGGCCGGCCGCCGAGTTTTCCGTGCGGGCGCAGCTCGCCTACCTTCGGGACCATCCCACCCTCCCCTGAACGGGCCATCGGGATCGAAGCGGCCCCTGGGTCCGCGGCCGGGCAGCCTACCGGCTGACCTGGCGATGTGCGCCGGGTTGGCCGACCGTCCGGTTCGGGCCCGACGATCCGGTGCCGACGGGGCGGAGATCACCTGCGCGTGGCTGGCCCGTTCGGGTCTCCCTGCGGCACCCCCGCACCCCCGCACCCCCGGCCGGCTGGCCGACCGGCCCGGACATATGCGACCGCAGTCGGGCATCCGACCCCGCGCCGACGGGTAAACGAGACGCAGGACACTAAACTTGACGCTGGAGGGAGCCGCTCGTGCGCAGGATGACGACGTCACGCGACCGGCCCGGGGCCCACGCCCGGAGCGCGGCGGGCATCGCCCACCTGGCCGTACCCGCCCGGCTCCGGTGCGGTCCGACACCGCGGAAGGTCCGATGATGAAGGTGCCAGCACGGCCGCAGAAGCCCGTGTTCCCACCCACCGGGACGGCGACATGGTGATCTCCGCGCCGCTGACCGGACCGTCGCAGTGCCCACGCTGCGGGTCGGCCGCCGTCCCGGGCGGGCGGTTCTGCTACCACTGCGGGCTCGAGTTCGCCTCGGCCGAGGCGGCGACGCTGGATGTCCCCGAACGCCGCGTGGTCACGGTGCTCTTCGGTGATCTCTCCGATTTCACCAGCTGGGCGGAGGACCGCGACCCCGAGCGGGTCGGTGAGATGACCGACCGGGTCCTCGCCGCGCTCGCCCACGAGATCGACGAGGTCGGCGGTCGGGTCGACAACCTGACCGGGGACGGGATCATGGCCGTCTTCGGCGCGCCGACCGCCCACGAGGATGATCCGGAGCGGGCTGTGCGGGCCGCGGCGGCGATGCAGGAGACCGTCCGCCGGCTGGTGCAGGACACCGCCGGTGACAGCGCCGAGGGCCGCCTCGGTCTGCGGGTGGGCATCAACACCGGGGAGGTGCTCGCCGGGGTACAGGCGGCGCTGTCCTACACGGTCATCGGGGACACGGTGAACACCGCCGCCCGACTGTCCGCCGCGGCCTCGATCGGCACGGTGTACGCCGGGCGGGAGACGGCCAGCGCGACCCGTACCGTGGCCAGCTGGCGTGAGCTGCCCGACCTCGCGCTCAAGGGCAAACGGGAGCCGGTGCCCGCCTACGAGCTGATCAGCCTGCGCCCGTCCAACGTCGAACGTCCGGGTCTCGCCGACGACGCGCCGTTCCTTGGCCGTGACGCCGAGCTCGGCCATCTGCAGGCCCTGTTCGACGAGGTCGTCGCGCGACAGTCGCCGCAGGTGGCGCTGCTGGTCGGCGAGGCCGGCATCGGTAAGACCCGGCTGGCCAGCGAACTGTCCGACCGGGCGGCGGCGACCCCGCGCACGATGGTGCTGTGGGGGCGCACGGTGCGCCACGGGGACGGGCGCGGGCTGGCGCCGCTGGTCGACGTCGTGCGCAACGCCTGCCGCATCACCGACGGTGACTCTCTCGACCGGGTGGCCGACCGGGTGCGTGCGATGGTGGCCGGGCTCGCCCATCCCCTGACCGGCGCCCGGCTGCCCGCAGGCATCGCCGATCGGTTGCTGCTGCTGCTCGGGGTTCCGCTGGACCGCCGCTCCACCGGCGGGCCCGTGGCCACTCCCGGTGACCCGGCGGCCCGCGCCTCGCACGTCGAGGAGGCCGAGGAGCGCACCGTGGAGGCGACGGTGCAGGCCGTCGCGCTGCTGCTCAGCGCCCAGGCGCGCACGGGTCCGGTCCTGGTCGTGATCGACGACCTGGAGTGGGCGACCAGCCAGCTCTCCGACGCGATCAGCCGGCTCGCGTCCCGGCTCGCCGGGCCGGTGCTGCTGGTCCTGGTCGACCGGGCGGGGCCGCGGCTGGCCACCCTGCCGCATGTGCACCGCATCGATCTCGCCCCGTTGGGGGCCGAGGCGTCCGGGCAGTTGCTCACCAACCATCTGGGTGGCCGCACGCTGGAGCCGCGCACCCGAGACGATCTGCTCGCCCGGGTCCACGGCAATCCGTTCTTCCTGGTGGAGCTGCTCAACCTGCTGATCGACCGGCGCCTGCTGCACCCGTCCGAACGCACCGACGATCAGGTGCACGCCGAACTCGTCCTGGACGGGGCGCTGGCCGACAGCCCGCTGCCCGCCGGGGTCCAGTCCGTGCTCGCGGCTCGCATCGACGATCTCGACCCGAGCGCCAAGGCGGTGCTGCGGGCGGCGGCGGTGCTCGGGCGGCGGTTCCCCGCCGAGGCGCTGCCGATGGTCGAGGAACGGCCCGCCGACGAGGTGACCCGGGCGCTGGCGGTGTTGACCGAGCGTCAGCTCGTCCGGCCGCCGCGGGCACACGAGGCCCGGTGGCGGTTCGTCCATCCGATGGCCCGCGACGTCGCCTACGCGGGACTCCCGAAGGTCGAACGAGCCCGCCGGCACGCGACGGCGGCCCGCTGGGGGGTGACCGCGATGATCGGTACCTCCCGGTCGGTGTCGACGTTCGTGGCCAACCACTCGTTGCGGGCGTTCGACCTGGCCGCGTCCATGAGTCTGCCGCCGAGCGATCCGGCCTGGGCCGCGCGGATGTCCGGTTTCCACGCGCATGTCCGGCTCGCCCGTGCGGCGCTCGCCCGCGACGACCACCGGACCGCGGCCGAGCTGCTCGCCAACGCCCGCCGACTGGGCCGTGACCTGGTCGATCAGCGCGAGGACAACACCGTCCGGGTGCTGCACGCCGAGGCACTCGTCGCGCTGCGTCAGCTCGACGAGGCCGAGCGGACGTTGCGCCCGGCGCTGCGTGCGGTCGCCCCGGCCCGCCGCGCCGCCGCTTTCTCCGTGCTCGGTGAACTACGCCAGAAACAGGGGCGGGCGGACGAGGCCGCCCAGTGTCTGCTCACCGCGTTGGAGTCGGCCCACGAGGCCGGGGACGAACGGGCCATCGCCGCCGTCCTGCGTCGGCTGGGCATGCTGGAGTACAACGCCGGACGGATCGGGGCCGCCGAGGAGCGCTACCGCGAGGCGCTCGCGATCGCCCAGCGGGTCGACGACCCGCGCGGAGTCGGCTGGGCGTTACAGCATCTGGCCTGGAGCGCCACCACCCGCGGCGACTACCCGCGGGCCGAACGGACACTGCGGGACGCCTCCACCGTCTTCGAACGCCTCGAGGACACCGGCGGTCTGGGCTGGTGCCGCGGCACCGAGGCACTCGTGCTGCTGCTCTCGGGCCAGCTCACCCGGGCCCGCGACCTCGCTCGGGAGCTCATCGAACTCGCCGGTTCGGTCGGCGAGCAGTGGGGGATGGCGGTCTGCCTGACGATCGACGGCATCGCCGCCGCCGAACTGGGTGACCTCGCCGTCGCCGAGGCGGACGCGACCCGCGCCGCCGAACTGTTCGAGTCCTGCGCGGACACCTGGGGCTCGATGCTGGTGCTCGTGGCCCGGGGCCTTGCCGCCCGTGGCGCGGGCGAACCGGCCCGTGGGGCGCGCTATCTGGAGCAGGCCTGTGACCAGGCGGCGGAACGCGGCCATGTGGTTGTCGGGGCGCTGGCGCGGGTGCTGCTCGGGCTCACGCTGCTCGACGCCGGAGAGATCGACCGGGCGGCGGAGGCGGCCGAGGCGGCGCTGCGCGACCTGGAACATCTCGACCTTCGACCGCACGCACAGCTGGGCGCCAAGGTGCTCGTCGCCCAGATCGCGCGGGCACGGGGTCGCCTCGACTCGGCCCGGGACCTGCTCCAGGAGGCGCTGGCCGCCAGCGAGCCGGGGACGTTGCTGTTTCCCCGTCGCCAGGCCTACGCGCACCTGGCCGGCATCCTGCTGGACGCGGGGCAGCCCGAGGCGGGCCTTCAGGTCGCCCGACGCGCGGTCGCGGTCGACGCCGAGGACGTCCGCGCCCAGGTCCTGGGCTACCGGGCGCTGGGGACCGCGCTGGTCGCGAGCGGCGACCTGGAGGGTGGACGAGCCGCCTATCTGCGCGCCCTGGCCGCGGCCACCGCGACCGACGCGGTCAGCGAGGCACCGCAGACCCGGCGGTTGCTCGCCGGCCTACCCCCGAGTGGTGGCGGCACGGATACGCCACCGTCGACGAACCCGGCGGATGGTGACGACGGCTCCGTCACCGGCGCCCCGGCACCCGCCGGCGACGCCTCCGGCGACGCGTTCGCCGGCACCCCGGGCCAGGCACGCTGTCCATGAACGTTTCCGGCTGTGGTGCGGTGGGCGCGGGCCCACGGTTCGGTGCCGCGGGCGGCTACCCGTCCCCGGCACCCCAGGCACCCCAGGCGGCGAGGCCACAGGCCGCGGCCAGGCCGGCGACCCGCCCCCGGGCAGGGTGGCACGTCGTCCGTCCCGGCATGCTCACGTCAACTCCGGCGAGCATGTCGGGACGATGACCGGGCACGTCCGCGACGGCGGTCAGCGGGCGCGGCGGGACAACCGTTCACGGTCGAGCAGGACGACGGCACGTGAGTCCAGCCGGAGCCAGCCACGGGTCGCGAAGTCGGCGAGTGCCTTGTTCACGGTCTCCCGGGACGCCCCGACCAGTTGCGCGAGCTCCTCCTGGGTCAACCCGTGTTCGACGCGGACACCAGCCGCCTCGTTCCCGGGCTGGGCCGGTTCACCGAACCGTTCGGCCAGGTCGAGCAGCGCTTTGGCGACTCGGCCGGGCACGTCGGTGAACACCATGTCGGCCACGCTGTCGTTGGTCCGCCGCAGCCGGCGGGCCAGGACCCGCAACAGCATGGCGCCGGCCTCCGGGCGCGATCGCAACCAGGGCCGTAGCGCGGTGTGTTCCAACGACAGTAGCGACGCATCAGTGACAGCGGTAGCAGTGGCCGTTCGGGGGCCTGGATCGAACAGGGAAAGCTCGCCAAACAGGTCTCCTGGACCCATCACGGACAGCAGGTTCTCCCTGCCGTCCGCGGACTGGCGCCCTATCTTCACTTTTCCGGACAGAACGACAAAGACCCGGTCACCCACGTCTCCCTCACGGAACAGGACATCCCCACGGGTGACGTCCTGCCGATCAAGATGGTCTGACAGGGCTAGTCGATCCTGCTCGGACAGCCCCACGAACAGCGGCACGCGGGCTAGCAGATCCTCCACGGATCTGAGCATGCCAGGACTGAGGTTGGAGGGCACGGGCAGGGACCCCCGCGACCAAAATTAACCGGCGAGGATGAACGTACTGCGACCACTCGTGTGCTGATGGCGAGAATCCGCACCTCATCAGGCACTGTTGGATGACACGTCCGGGCCGATCGACTGCCCGAGCGGACCGTCACGAGCAGGTCCGCGCCGGCCAGCGCCCGAACGGGCCGGTCCCGTCCGGGCCTATCGTCCCGGTCCGGCCAGGGCCCATGGACCCCCTGTCGCCGTTGGGCCACCCGCTCGGCGACCCCCAGCTCGGCGGGCACGGCCCATCGGTGTCAGGCGGGTCGCCCGGCCGCCGGACCCACGGTCGCCCGGGCGAGCCCGCCACCTGCGCGGACGTCCGGTCGTCGACACCAGGCAGGTGCGGACCGGTTCGGGGACGGACAGCGGCGCACATCTCATGCGTCAGCTAGCCCACACCCGATCCGGCACCCCCGACAAAACGGGA
Source organism: Frankia sp. AgPm24 (assembly GCF_023243055.1). Lineage (NCBI taxonomy): Bacteria > Bacillati > Actinomycetota > Actinomycetes > Frankiales > Frankiaceae > Frankia > Frankia sp. AgPm24. The sequence continues at coordinate 218,013 of NZ_JALKFW010000005.1, forward strand.
CAATCTTTGATAAGGACGACCATCAGAGCGCGCGGTGCTTGCCGGGGGGTGGCCGGCGCAGCCGGCCGCGATACCGCTCGAGTGCGGCGGGCAGACCCTGGTTCATGAGGGTGTCGACCTCCTCCGGTCGGGCGTTGTCGAGGAAGCCCTCGAGCCCTTTGCCGGTGTCGGCGGCGTTCAACGGGCGTTCCACCCGTTCCATCGCCAGCAGCAGCGCGAGCAGCAGGAGTGGAAAGCAGACCGCAGCAATGACAAACATGACTCCCCCATGGTGGCTGACGGACGTGCCCGGGCCAGCAAGGGGGTGGACGTGTCGCGCGTGGCGTACCGATGGCGTGACGGACTGGTGGGAACCCGGCGATCGTCCGGCGGATCGACGCGCCGGATACGCTGCCAGGCATGCTCGCCACCGTCGACGCCGCGACCGAGACGCCGCTCGCGCGCACTCGGCGGGCACGACGGATCGTGCGACTGCTGGGCGAGATCCATCCGGACGCACGGATCGCGCTGGATTTCGACAACCCGCTCGAGCTCCTGGTCGCCACCGTCCTGTCCGCCCAGTGCACGGACAAGAAGGTCAACGAGGTCACACCGGCGGTGTTCGCGCGCTACCGCGGCGCGGCGGACTACGCCGGCGCCGACCGGGCCGAGCTCGAGCAGCTGCTGCGCCCGACCGGGTTCTTCCGGGCCAAGACGAACTCGCTGATCGGTATCGGCTCGGCGCTCACCGAGCGCTTCGGCGGCGAGGTTCCCCGCTCACTCGCGGAGCTGGTCACCCTGCCGGGGGTCGGCCGCAAGACGGCCCATGTGGTGCTCGGGCACGCCTTCGACATCCCGGGCATCACCGTCGACACGCATGTCGGGCGGCTCGCACGCCGGTTCGGTCTGACCGAGCAGGACGATCCCGTCCGGGTCGAGGCCGATCTCGCGCCGCTGTTCGAGCGGCGGGACCACACGATCGCCTCCGACCGCATGATCTTTCACGGCCGGCGCTACTGCCACGCCCGCCGGCCGGCCTGTGGGGTGTGCGGGCTCGCCCGGCTGTGCCCGTCGTACGGGACCGGTCCGATCGAGCCGGAGCTCGCCGCCCGGCTGGTGCGCGGCACCCGCGGTGACGTCGAGGCCCTGCGATGACCGCGGAGGCCGACGGGAACGGGACCAGGGCCGAGGGGCAGGAGCGGGACGGGGCCGAGGTTCCGGGCTGGCTGCGTGCGCTCGCCGCCGGGGCGGACGAGGCACTGCGCCGCGGTGAGCTCAGTTGGCGCGAGCAGGAGTCGGCCGGGGCTCGCCCGGCGGCTGTGCTCGTCCTGTTCGGCGACGGCCCGCAGGGGCCCGACGTGCTGCTGATCGAGCGTTCCGCCGGCCTGCGTCGTCACGCCAGCCAGCCGGCCTTCCCCGGCGGTGCGGCGGACGAGACCGACACCAGCCGCGCCGAGACGGCGCTTCGTGAGGCCGCCGAGGAGGTCGGGGTCGAACCGGCGGGTGTGCAGGTGCTCACCACGACCTCGCCGCACTACCTGTGGGCCAGCCACTACCTGGTGTCGATCACCATCGCCTGGTGGCGTACGCCGTGTGAGGTGGCACCGGTCGATCTGGCCGAGACGTCCTTCGTCTCCCGGGTGCCGCTGGCCGAGCTCACCGATCCGGCGAACCGGCTGCACGTGCGCACCCCCAGCGGGCGGACCACCCCCGCGTTTCGGGTGCACGGCCTGCTGGTCTGGGGATTCACCGCGGGCATCCTCGACGTTCTGCTCAGGCTCGGCGGCTTCGAGCGTCCCTGGACGCCCGCCGAGGCCGTCGATCTTCCTTTCCCGCCCCGCGGTCCTGACCCCGCGGATGCCATCGCCACGGCGGAGGCCACCACCGCGGTGGACGCCGACGGGGTCCGACCGGAGAGAGACCCGACGTGACGAAGGTCTGGCGCACGGCGCCGGCACTGCTGGCGCTGCTGCTGGTAGCGGCGCTCGGCCTGGCCGGCTGCGGTGGCAGGGGCGGGCCGAGCGCGTCGCAGGGGCCGACCCTCGCCCCCCCCCCCGGGGCGGGGGGGGGGGCGGGGGTGGGGGGGGGGGGGGCGGGGGGGGCGGGGGGCGGTGCGCCGATGAGGGCGGTTCGGAGCGTGACGGTGAGCTGGAGAAGGCCGATGGCGCAGACCGCGA
>NZ_JALKFW010000169.1:0-1771 GCF_023243055.1 Frankia sp. AgPm24
CCGGGGGCCCGGGGGGGGGGGGGGTGGGGGGGGCGGGGGGGGGGGGGGCGGCGGCGCCGCGCCCGGGTGCAGCGGGGCAGCGAACAGCACATTCGGGCGATCAACGCGATCCGTCGGCAGGGTTCGATCCGCGCGGCGGTCGAGTCCGGCGTGCTGACCGGGGGGATCATGCACGCCATGGTCAAGGCGAACAAACCGTTCGTCGTCGTCGGCTCGGTGCGCGACGACGGGCCGCTGCCCGACGTCCACACCGATGTCATCGCCGGCCAGCGGGCGATGCGCGCCGCGCTGCGCGGCGTCGGCTACGCGCTGATGGTCGCCTCCGCGCAGCACTCGGTGGCCACGGGCAACATCCTGCCCGCGTCGATCCCGGTGGCGTGTGTGGACGTCAACCCGGCGACCGTGCACGCCCTGACCGAGCGGACCAGCGCGCACGCCGTCGGTGTGGTCGCCGACGCGGGGCTGTTCCTCGAGCAGCTCGCCCTCGAACTGGTGGCCGACTACCGTCCCGCCCGGCTGGGACCGGGCGGGACGTTCGCCTGACCTGGCCTCGGTGCCGGCCTGCTCCGCTCTGATCCGGATGTGGCTCTGATCCGCAGGTGGGTGGGGCCGCTCAGATGCGGGCGAGGTCGGCGGCGCCGACCAGACCGGCCTGGTTGCCGAGCTCGGCGATGACCACTTCGGCCATCGGACGGTGGCCATGGCCGGGCATGGTCTCGGCGAAACGGTCGCGGGCCGGGCCTAGCAGCAGTTCACCGGCGTCGGAGACGCCTCCGCCGATCACATACCGGTCGGGGTCGAGCACGGCGGCCAGGCTCGCCATCCCCTCGCCGAGCCAGTGCCCGACCTCGGTCAGGCAGCGCAGCGCGGCCGGGTCACCCTTGCGGGCGGCCTCGGTGACGTCCGGGCCGGTCAGTGCGTCGATGTCGCCGCCGCTGGCGGCCAGCATCACGGCGGCCGCGGCCGGGTCGTCGGCGGCCAGCTGCCGGGCGAGGCGGACCAGCGCGCGTCCGCTGGCGTACTGCTCCCAGCAGCCGTGGTTGCCGCAGCCGCACAGATGCCCGCCGGGAACCATCCGCATGTGACCGGTCTCCGCGCCGATACCGAACGCGCCGCGGAACAGTTCGCCGCCGACGACGATGCCGCTGCCGATGCCGGTGCCGACGGTGAGGCAGACCAGGTCACGGCGGCCGCGACCGGCGCCGAAGCGGTACTCGGCCCAGGCCGTCGCGTTGGCGTCGTTCTCGACGACCACGGGTAGGCCGACCCGGTCATGGACCTCGTCGCGCAGCGGTTCGTTCCGCCAGGCCAGGTTCGGTGCGAAGATCACCCGGGAGCGATCGGCGTCGATCCAGCCGGCGGCGCCGATACCGACCGCCCACACGTCGTAGGCGGCGGCCAGCTCCGCCACGACATCCGCGATCGTGTTCGCGACCTCGATGCTCGAATGCCCCGGGGTCGGTCGGCGCAGAGCGGCCAGCACAGTGCCGGCGCCGTCGACGACACCTGCCGCCACCTTGGTGCCACCGACGTCGACGCCGATGGTGAGACCGGCGGTGCGGCGGTCCGGCTCACCATCGGCCGCGTTGGGGACCGGTGGGAGAGGGCTGACGGGCAGGGGGCTGGCAGACAGGGGGCTGGCAGGCAGCGGATCTGTGATGCTCATGTGATCTCGATCCTTTGGACGCGGGGTCTGGGCGATGCGGCGGCCCGGGCAGGGGCCGCCGCGGCCGTCGCCGCCCCGATCGCGTCGTCGGCGGCCCGCTCGGCG